>NZ_JBQLZP010000315.1:0-4592 GCF_052168335.1 Roseicyclus sp.
CTCGGCGGAGGAACCGGGCGAGCTCGGCGACACGTCTCAGCTCTATGGCCGGTCGATCACCTATGCCGCCCTCTTCGGCGGCGTCGTCCGGACGGCCGGTCCCTGGGCCTTCACGTTCCTGCAGTGCTTCCTCGTCTCGCTCGCCATCCTCGCGATGACGGATCGGCAGGCGCTGCGGCGTCCCGTCCTTCTGGTGCTCGGCCTCGGTGCGGTGGCCGTGGCGAGCTCCGCCGCATGGATGAGCAGCATTCTCATGCCGGACGCACTGGGCGCCGTCGTCCTGATCTTCGGCGCGATCCTGATCGACCGCTTCGAGGCGTTCACCCTCGGCCAGAAGATCGCGCTGAGCCTCCTGGCGGCCTTCGCCGTCTCCTCGCACTACGGCAACATTCCCCTCGCCGCCGCCGTGGTCGGGGCCGCGCTGGCCCTGCGCGCGCTGTCCCGGCGCGGCATGGGCGCGGTCGGCTGGAAACCCGTCGTCGTCGCGGGGCTCTTCGTGGTCGCCGCCGCGCCCGTGCTCAACGTCTCGGCCAGCCTCGCGGTCCTGGGCGAGCCCAGCGTCACGCCGCTGCGGCCGCCCGTCGTGCTGGCGCGGTCGCTGGAGGACGGCCCCGCGCGCTGGCTCCTGGAGGAGCGCTGCGCCGAAGACGGGGCCGAGTACTGCGCCGCCTTCGAGACCGAGGTGCCGCAGACGCACTACGATTTCCTCTGGGGCGAGCGGGGCCTCGTGAACCAGGACGGCGCCACGGCCGCGAGCCTGCGCGAGAACGAGTGGCGGATCGTGCTCGAGGCCGCGCTGGCCTATCCGTTCCAGCAGATCGCGGCGACGCTGCGGAATACCGGGCGGCAACTCGTGCTGGTCAGCCACACGGGCTCCTCGTGGACATGGGATGGCGAAGCGCTCGAGCGGCCCGAGGAGCAGGGAGGATTCTTCGGCCCTGCGCGGATGGATCCCCTGATGCGGTGGACGGTGATCGCCTCCGTCATCGTCCTCGTCGGTCTCGTCGCGACGCGGCGCCTCGACGGTCCGCAGCTCCGCATTCTCGGCCTGATCTGTTTCGGACTCGTCGTGAACGCCTTCATCTTCGGCGCGCTGTCGGCTCCGGCCGAGCGCTACCAGGCGAGGGTCGCCTGGCTCCTGCCGCTGCTGGCCGCGCTGTTCATCGCCGAGACCGGGCTCGGGCGGCGCCCGCCATCTGCGAAGGGGCGCTAGGTCGGATGGCCGGGCGCCTCATTTCCCTGCGTGCCGCCCCGTCGGCCCGACGCCCCTCGGCGCGATCCGGCCAGGAACTCCGCGAGCTGCTGCCCGACGGTCCCGGTCGCCGCGAGCTTCAGGACGTGATCCAGCGCCGCCGCGCCCATCGCGGTCCGGCGGACGTCATCGGTCAGGAGCGCCTCGAGATGATCGGCGAGGGGCGCGACCTCGCCCACCTCGACAAGAAGGCCGCCATTCGCCTCTCCCTCGGGCAGCAGGTCGACCGACCCGGGCGCGCGGCTCAGGATCGTCGGCAGCCCGCAGGCCATCGCCTCCATCGGCGCCACCGCGAAGCCCTCGTGGCGCGAGACCTGGACATGCAGATCGGCGGCGTTCAGTTCGCGCCGCATCTCGGTCCGGTCCTGCGAGAAGCGATCCACCCAGCGGAGGCCCCTGACCGGGTCGCGCGCGATCTCCTCGGCGAGGGCCGCGCGGTCGGGACCGTCGCCGACGAGGTGCAGCCGCAGGTCCATCTCAGGGCGGCGCGCGACGACATCGCGCCAGGCGGCGAGCAGGATGTCGAGACCCTTGCGCCGGATGTCGATCCGGCAATGGCAGATCGCGACCCGCGCCGTATCGGGAACCCCGAGGCGCGCACGGCACGCCGCCCGGTCCTCGGGAAACCAGGTCTGCGGGCTCACCGGGTTGAGGATGCGGGCGACGCGCAGGTCGGGCCCGTAGCGGTCCGCAACGCGCTCGGCCTCGACGGAGGACGCGATGATCAGGCCCGCCGCGGCATGGATGCTCCGGCGACGGATGCGCCGGCCGAGCGCGGTGTCGGGCTCCTGCTGCCCGCCCTGGAAGCTCGCCACCACCGGAAGGCCCAGCCTCCGGGCGAGCGGCACGAGCGTGTCGAACCGGGCGTCCTCGTATTCCTGCATGACGATGTGGGTGCAGCCCTCGGCGCGGAGCGCATCGGCCAGCGCCCGGCGGGGCAGGGCGAGGTAGGGCGCCGCGCGCCGGGCCAGCCGCGAACGCAGGGCGCTGCACGCCCGGTAGGCGAGAGGGCTCGGCAAGGCGATCGTCACGAGGCCGGTGCGCGGATTGGCGATGCGTGTCGTGCGGTCGACCCTGCGGGACACTACGACGATGCAGGCCTCGTGGCCGGCGTCGCGCAGCGCGTCGGCGTAGCCGAAGAGCCACCCGCCCTCCATCTCGGTCGCGAAACCCCGCAGATCGACCCCGATGCCGTCGAGGTAGTGCTCGATCACGTCACCCCATGGAAGTATCGCGACCTTCACCGGTCCATCCTTCAGTTCGGGCAGTTCGGGCGTCGCCCGACGCGCCTTGCCTGCTCGGGAGCTGGCCCAGTATGACGCCGGTTTCCGTAATAATTCCAGCGTATAATGCGGACCGCTGGCTCGACCGCACGCTCAATTCGGTGCGGGCGCAGACCCATGCCGACCTCGAGATCATCGTCGTCGACGACGGCTCCACGGACGGCACCTCGCTGCTCGTCCGCCGTCATGCGCGCGAGGACGGCCGGATCAGGCTCGTGTCACAGGAAAACGCGGGCGTCGCCGCCGCGCGCAACCGCGGGATCGAGCTGGCCCGTGGCCGATGGATCGCGCCGCTCGACGCCGACGACCTCTGGCATCCGCGCACGGTCGAACGCTTCCTCGCCGCCGCGGCGGCCGCGCCCGCGCCGGTCGCCTTCGTCTACACCTGGTCCCGGCGGATCGACGAGGAGGACAGGCTGCTCGACGACCTCGGGCGGCCCGACCACGCGGGCGACGTGCTGGCGCCGCTCCTCGTCGCGAACTTCGTGCGGAACGCAAGCGCGACCCTGCTCGACCGGGCGGCCGTCCTGGCCGTGGGCGGCTACGATGCCGGGTTCCAGCGTCTCGGGGCGCACGGCGCCGAGGACATCGACCTCTATCTCCGGCTCGCGGCACGGGGCGCCGTCGCGGTCGCGCCGGGCCATCACGTCGGCTACCGCCAGACGCGGGGCGCGATGTCGGCCAATGCCGGCCGGATGCGCGCCTCCGCCGACCTTGCGCTCGCGAAACTCAGACAGGCCGAGCCGGACCTGCCGGAGCGCCTGTTCACCGCCGCCGCAGCGAACTACGACCTCTATGCCGCCGGTCTCTCCTTCCTCGCGGGGAGGTGGCGCGATCTCGGAGGCTACATCCTCGCCGCGATGAAGCGGGCGCCGCTCACGACGCCGGCCTATCTCGCCACCGTCGGAACCTATGCCCTCCTCGGACGTCTGCGTGGCGCAAGCCCCCTCCGCTTCGCGGATCTGGACCCCGACCGGAGGTATACGCTCCCCATCGCCGACCTTGCGATGGGGGTGCAATACGGCCCCCTCAAGCGCACGTTCCGCGCGGTCGGAGCGCGGAAGGCGGCATGAGCGCGCGTGTCTCATGGCGGCGGCTCGGCGCCACGATGGGCGGCCTGAGGGAGCTGTCGGGCGACCGCGTGCGGCTTCTCCCCCTGATGGTGGGGATGAGCGTCCTCGCCTTCCTCTTCGAGGGGCTCGCCATCTACCTGATCTTTCCCCTGATCGAGACCCTCGGCGGCTCGGGCCTGGGCGCGGAGCGGACCGATCCCATCGGCTGGATCAGCCGCGCCTTCGCGTCCGTTCCCGAGGAGCGGCGCGTCGCCGCCGTGGTCGCCGCGATCGTCGTCTGCGTGCTCCTGAAGAGCGTGATCTCCTACGCGGCCGCGGCCATCTTCGCGAACGCGACGCAGCGCATCGGCGACGACATCCGGCGGCGGAGCTTCGAGCAGGTGCTGGCCGCCTCGCCGCTCTTCCACGGGTCGCGGCCCGCGGGCGCCATGGTCAACACGCTGGCGAGCCAGACCTGGGCCGTGTCGCAGGGCCTCGAGAAGGTGGCGCATCTTCTCATGCAGACGGCGGCGGTTCTGGTGTTCCTGACGCTCCTCCTGCTGATGTCGGGGACCGCGCTCCTCGCCATTCTCGCGGGCGTCGTCGTGGCGGGACTGACCACGCGAGCGATCAACCGCGCCGTCGCGCGGCTCGGTCGGCAGGCGGTGCAGGCGAACGAGGCGCTGACGGTCCGCATGATGGAGGGGCTGAGCGGGCACACCACGCTCCGCCTCTTCAACGGCGAGGCGGCGGCCCAGACAACGTTCGGCGCCGCGTCGGACCGCACCCGGCGCACGCTCTACCACCTGTCGCTGGTGTCCTCGCTGCCGCAACTCACCATCGAGGTGATCTTCGCGGGCGTGATCGGCGTGGTCCTCGTCCTCCTCGAGACCGGCAGCGTCGGCGAGGTGCTGGTCCTCGTCGCGCTGCTCCTGCGGATGCAGCCGCATGCCATGGCGCTCGTCCATGCGCGCGCGGTCCTCGCGGGGCTGGGCGGCGCCGTCG
>NZ_JBQLZP010000316.1:0-2584 GCF_052168335.1 Roseicyclus sp.
CTCAACCGCGTGATGATCGTCGAGCTGTCGGTGCCCGCGACGCTGGTGGGCGTGATGATCGCGCTGCCGCTCGTCTTCGCGCCGTTCCGGGCGCTGATCGGCTACCGCTCCGACACCCACAAGTCCGCCCTCGGCTGGCGGCGCGTGCCCTACATCTGGAAGGGCACGATGCTCCAGTTCGGCGGCTTCGCCATAATGCCCTTCGCGCTTCTGGTCCTCTCGGGCTACGAGCAGGCCGCGGACGCGCCGCTCTGGATCGGGCACACGAGCGCGGCGCTCGCCTTCCTCCTCGTGGGCGCGGGCGTCCATACCGTGCAGACCGTGGGCCTCGCGCTCGCCACCGACCTCGTGCCGGTGGAGGAGCAGCCGAAGGTCGTGGGCCTCATGTATGTCATGCTGCTCGTCGGCATGATCGCCTCGGCGCTCGTGTTCGGCTGGCTTCTCACCGACTACACGCCGGGCAAGCTGGTGCAGGTCGTGCAGGGCGCGGCCGTCGTCACCGTGGCGCTGAACCTCCTCGCACTCTGGAAGCAGGAGCCGCGCGACCGCGACCGCGCCCGGCGGATGGAGGTCGAGACCCACGCCGAGTTCCTCGACGCCTGGCGTCTCTTCGTGCGGGGGCGGACGGCTGTGGGGCTTCTCGTCGTCATCGGCCTCGGCACCATGGGCTTCGGCATGGCCGATGTCGTACTCGAGCCCTATGGCGGGCAGGTGCTCGACATGTCGGTGGCGATGACCACGCGCCTGACGGCCGTGCTCGCGCTTGGCGGCCTCGTCGGCTTCGCCATCGCCTCCCGCGTGCTCCTGGACGGGCGCGAGCCGGTGGACGTCGCCTGGTGGGGCACGCTCGCCGGGCTGCCCGCCTTCGCCGCGATCATCGCCTCGGGGCCGCTCGGCCAGCCGTGGCTCTTCGTGGCCGGGACGGGCCTCGCCGGTCTGGGCGCCGGGCTCTTCGGTCACGGCACGCTGACGGCCACCATGCGCAGCGCCCCGCGCGAGCAGGTGGGCCTCGCGCTCGGCGCCTGGGGCGCGGTGCAGGCCACGGCGGCGGGCATCGCCGTCGCGCTCGGCGGCATCATCCGCGACCTCGTCGCCGCTCTGCCGGGGGCGGAGGCCTTCCGCCCCGAGACCCCCTATCTGCCCGTCTTCACGCTGGAGTTCCTGCTTCTGGCCGCCGCGCTGGCGGCGGTGGTGGCGCTCAGGCGAAAACAGGCTCGAATTGACCAGACCCCGAGCTATCCTCATCGGCAGGTTCGACCGGACGTCCCCGCCGCCACCATCGAGCCAGCGCCGCCGCGGCGGCAGAAAGAGAGGGAGACCCATGACGACAATCGTGTCACGGCTCTATGAGTCGGCCGACGCCGCGAACCGCGTGGCCGACACGCTGCGCGCGGACGGATTTCCGGACCGCACCATCAGCGTCATCACGACCGCGGACTTGGACGCGATGACGGCGGCCCGCGTCGATGCGGCCGCCGCCGAGAAATACGCGAAGGTGATGACGTCGGGCCGCACGCTCTTCGTCTGCCGGGCGCCGTTCTCGCCCTTCGGCGCCGCGCGCCGCGCCATGGAGGTCGCCGACAGCATCCCCTCGCTCGATGCCGGCGTCTCGAACGAGAACCGCTACGTCGCCGAGGAGGCGCAGCTCGAGAACCTCACGCCCTCGGTCCTTCAGAACCATCCGATGATGATGACGCGGGACGACTATGTCGGCTCGGGCTGGGCGGACTGGAGCTTCTCGGGCCTCTTCATGTGGCCGACGATCAGCCGCCGCCGCGAGGCGCCGAACAACATCTACCGGGGCGGGCGGCACATGTCGCAGAAGTTCTGGCCGCAGAAGCTCCTCTCCGACAAGCCGCGCCGGTCGAGCGTGATCCACGGCGGGCGCCATATCCTCAGCTCCTCGCGCCCGGTCTCGACGCCGACCAAGCGCTCGGTGATGACGAGCCATCCGCGCATCACCGAGAAGTTCGGCTGGAAGACGCTCTCCGAGCGGCGCTGATAGAGAAAGGGCCGGGAGGCGATCCCGGCCCTTCGCTCATTCCGCCGCGGTCCGACGCTTGGGCAGCACCCAGTTCGGGCGCGGGAAGTGGCAGGTGTATCCGTGCGGGATGCGCTGGAGGTAGTCCTGGTGCTCGGGCTCGGCCTCCCAGAAGTCGCCCACGGGCTCCACCTCCGTCACGACGCGGCCCGGCCAGAGGCCAGAGGCCTCCACGTCCGCGATCGTCTCGAGCGCGCAGGCCTTCTGCGCCTCGTCGACGTAGTAGATGGCCGAGCGGTAGGACATGCCGATGTCGTTGCCCTGCCGGTTCCGCGTCGTCGGGTCGTGGATCTGGAAGAAGAACTCCAGGATCTCGCGGTAGCTGATGACCTCGGGATCGAACACGATCTCGATGCCCTCGGCATGCGTGCCGTGGTTGCGGTAGGTCGCGTTCGGCACGTCGCCGCCCGTGTAGCCCACCCGCGTCGAGATCACGCCCGGCTTGTGCCGGATCAGCTCCTGCATCCCCCAGAAACAGCCGCCTGCAAGCACTGCACGTTCGCTCATGCCAGATCCTCCACCTGGGTAAGGTATTCGCCGTAG
>NZ_JBQLZP010000317.1:0-1696 GCF_052168335.1 Roseicyclus sp.
AGCAGCGCATCGCCAGCGCCCGCGCGATCCTGCGCGACGCGCCGATGCTGCTGCTCGACGAGGCGACGAGCGCGCTCGACGCCGAGAGCGAGCGGCTGGTGCAGGACGCCGTGGCCCGCCTCTCGGAGGAGCGCACGACGCTGATCGTGGCGCACCGCCTCGCCACCGTGAAGCAGGCCGACCGCATCCTCGTCTTCGAGGGCGGGCGGATCGTGGCCGAAGGCACCCATGACAGCCTCGTGGCCGAAGGCGGCCTCTATGCCCGTCTCGCGCGCCTCCAGTTCACCGAGGGTCTTGCCGCCGAGTAAGCCCACCGTCCGCCTTGCGCGACGCCGCGCTTGCTCCCATGCTGGCCCCGGCGCAGACCGCCCGGCGACGACAAGGGAGGCCGCGTCCACAAGGGAGGACGGCATGGTGAGATTCGCCAATCGCGACGACGTGGCCGAGATCGAGGTCGAGCGGCCCTGGCCCGAGAGCCTGCCCGCCACGACGCTCTACGGCCTCCTGTCGCAGACCGCCGCGCGGCACGGGGCGCGCAACGCGCTCTCGTTCCAGATGTTCTCGGGGCCGAAGGACAAGGCCGAGACGCTGAGCTGGACCGAGCTCCACGCCCGCGTCACGCAGGCCGCCAACATGTTCCGCGCGCTGGGCGTGACCGAGACCGACACCGTCGCCTTCGTCCTGCCGAACTGCACCGAGACGGCGGTGACGATCCTCGGCGGCGCGGTGGCGGGGATCGTGAACCCGATCAACCCGCTGCTCGAGCCCGAGCAGATCGCCGCGATCCTGCGCGAGACGAACGCCAAGGTGGTCGTCACGCTCAAGGAATTCCCCAAGACCGACGTGGCGCAGAAGATGGCCGAGGCGGTGCGCAACGCGCCGAACGTGCAGGTCGTGCTCGAGGTCGATCTGCTGCGCTACCTGACGGGCCTCAAGAAGTTCATCGTGCCCTTCATCCGGCCGAAGAACCCGACCGGCCACCGCGCCCGCGTCGTGGACTGGGACGTGGAGGTGGCGAAGCACCCGCGCGACCGGCTGACCTTCGCGGACGGGACATCCGACCGCGTCGCCGCCTATTTCCACACCGGCGGCACGACCGGAATGCCCAAGGTCGCGCAGCACACCTATTCGGGGATGATCTACAACGGCTGGGTGGGCCACACGCTGCTGTTCACCGAGGAGGACAACGTGATCTGTCCCCTCCCGCTCTTCCACGTCTTCGCCTGCCACGTGATCCTGATGGCGATGGTGGCCTCCGGCGGGCACGTCATCTTCCCGACGCCGCAGGGCTACAGGGGCGAGGGCGTCTTCGACAACTTCTGGAAGCTGGTCGAGCGCTGGAAGGTCACCTTCATCATCACCGTGCCGACCGCCATCGCCGCCATGATGCAGCGCCCGGTGAACGCCGATGTCTCGAGCGTGAAGACCGCCTTCTCGGGCTCGGCGCCGCTGCCCGTCGAGCTCTTCAACCGGTTCGAGCGCGCGACCGGCGTGACGCTGGTGGAGGGCTACGGTCTGACCGAGGCGACCTGCCTCGTCTCCTGCAACCCCGTGGACGGCGAGAAGAAGATCGGCTCGGTCGGCATTCCCTTCCCGCATTGTCGCGTCCGCATCCTCAAGCAGACGCCCGAGGGCGTTATCGACTGCGCCGTGGACGAGGTCGGCGAGATCTGCGTCGACAATCCCGGCGTGCTCG
>NZ_JBQLZP010000318.1:0-1400 GCF_052168335.1 Roseicyclus sp.
CCTCAACATCCTCGGCGCCCGCCGCCGGTAGAAGATGTAGCAATTCCGTCACATCTTTCTCCACTGCTGCGGCCGCCGATGCCGCTGACGCTGGGGAAGAATTGACCGAAGCGGACCTTTGGCCGCTTAGTCGTGTCAAGAACAGATACAGTGTGTTCCCTGAGGCTTCGGGAGGAAACCATGAGAGCACTTGCAGCAGCTTCGGCCGCCCTTCTGGCGACGACGGCGATCACTCACGCGGGCGGCCTCGACCGCTCCGGTCTCGGCATCTCGCCGCTGTTCGAGGACGGCACCTACGCCGAGCTGAGCTTCGGCCACGTCTCTCCGACCGTCAGCGGCGTCTTCCCGGCGAACGGGGCGTCTTCGGGCGACATAGGGCGTCGTCCTTCACCAACATCGGCCTCGCCTACAAGCAGGACCTCACCGACCAATTCTCGGTCGCGCTGATCTTCGAAACGGCGTACGGCGCGGCCGTCAATTACAGGAACGCCGACGCGGCCTATCCGCTCACGGCGGCTATCGGCGAGTTCGATGCGGAGCTGAGCGGCAACGCCATCACCGCGCTGGCGCGCTACGAGTTCGGCAACGGCTTCAGCGTCCACGGCGGTCTCCGCTACGTGACGATGTCGGGCGAGATCAATTTCGCGACCGGCGGCCAGACGCTGACCTACGAGGACAGCTCGGACCTCGGCTATCTCGTCGGCGTCGCCTACGAGATCCCCGACATCGCGCTGAGGGCCAGCCTCACCTACAACTCGGCGACGACGCACAACAACGCGATCGGCGCATCGGTCGCCCCCGTGCCCGGCATCGGACCGAGCGCCGCCGCGACCGGCGAATACGACATGCCGCAGTCCGTGAACCTCGACTTCCAGACCGGCGTGGCCGAGGGCACGCTGGTGCTGGCCTCGCTGCGCTGGGCGGAATGGACCGAGACCGCGATCAACACCCGCAGCGCGCTCGGCACCATCGACTACGACAACGATGTCTGGACATGGTCGGCCGGCGTGGCCCGGCGCCTGAACGAGGACTTCGCGATCCTCGGGCGTGTCACCTACGAACGCGCGACGGGCGAACCCGCCTCGAACCTCGCACCGACGGACGGACAGGTCGGCTTCTCCATCGCGGGCATCTACGACATCGGCAACGCCCGCATCACGGCCGGCCTGAACTACACGCATCTCGGCGACGCGACGACCGAAACGATCGGCGCCCGCTTCTCCGACAACTACGCGATCGGCGCGGGCCTCCGCGTGGGCTTCAGCTTCTGACAGCCCCCGTATCGTCACCGGAGGCCCCGCCCGCGCGGGGCCTTTCGCGTTATCAGAGCGCCTTGAAGGCCTGCGCCTGCCTGTCCACCCGCCGCCGCCCGCACCGGGAGACCGCGCCGACCGAGGCCA
>NZ_JBQLZP010000319.1:0-3340 GCF_052168335.1 Roseicyclus sp.
CGCCCGCGCGTCGTAGCCGGTGGCCTGGAGGTGCCCCTCGGGCAGGGGACAGATCCACACGTCCTCGTAGGCGGGCGGCACCGCCAGCGCCTCGATCCGCGCGCGCTCCGGCCCCCGCGCGATGCGCGTGCCGTCGGGCGCGATGTAGGAGAACCCGCGCCCCCGCCGCTCGCGGCGGATGCCGGGCCGGTCGTCGGGGTAGTAGACGAGGTCTGCGGGCGTCATGGTCTCTCGCCGGGTTGCGGGTTGCCACGCAACGCGCGGGGCCCGCCCGCCGTTCCCCGCCCGGCCCGCGTCACGACCGGGCGCGCGGCCCCGCTTTCATCTTTCCCGAAATACGCACTTCCCGGCCGCCGTCCCGCGCAAGGCCCGGGTGGCGCGCCTCAGGCCTGCAGCTCCGTCTCGACCGTCGCGCCGTGTTCCAGCGTCCGGTGCACCGGGCACTTGTCGGCGATCTCCAGAAGCCGCGCGCGCTGCTCCGCGTCGAGCGCGCCCTCGAGGCGGATCAGCCGCCGGAACCGGTCGAGCGGCCGGTCGCCGTTGCCCGCGTCCTGCGCGTGCACGCGGTCGTGGCGGATGTCGACGGCGACTTGGTCGAGCGGCCAGCCCTTGCGGCGCGCATACATGCGGATCGTCATCGAGGTGCAGGCCCCGAGCCCCGCGGCGAGGAACTGGTAGGGCGTGAGGCCCCGGTCGGTGCCGCCGTAGCTCTCGGGCTCGTCGGCGAGGACGTGGTGGAGCGGGCCCGCCATCACGTCCTGGAGAAACCCGTTCCGATCCGCCTCGGTCACGCGCGTGACGCCCTCCGGCGCGCCCGGCGGCGGGGCGGGCGGGCGAAGGTCGAGGTAGCGCTGCGCCCAGGCGGCGATGATCGCGGCGGCGTATTCCGCGTCCGCGCCCCGCGACACGAGGTGGTCCGCGTCGTCGAGGGTGACGAAGCTCTTGGGGTGGCGGGCGGCGGTGAAGATCCGGGTCGCGTTGTCGATCCCCACGACCGCGTCGCGCGGCGCGTGCAGCACGAGGAGCGCGCGGCCGAGATGCCCGATGTCCTCGCTCAGCGCCGCGCCCGCGACGTCCTCGACGAAGCTCCGCCCGATCGTGACCTTGCGGCCGCCGAGATCGACCTCGCCCGCGCCCTTGCGCCGGATCGTCTCGAGCGCGTCGCCGAAGTTGTGCGTGACATGCCCCGGATCGAAGGGCGCGCCGATGGTGACGACGGCCTGCGCCGAGGGAATCGACCGCGCGGCCTTGAGGATCGCGGCGCCGCCGAGCGAATGGCCGACGAGGAGCGCGGGCGCCATGCCGCGCGCCGACAGCGTCTCGGCCGCCAGCACGAGGTCCTCGACGTTCGAGGTGAACGAGGTGTTCTGGAACTCGCCCTCCGAATGGCCGAGCCCGGTGAAGTCGAACCGCAGGACCGCGATGCCCTCGCCCGTCAGCCGCGCCGCGATGCGCCGGGCGGCCGCGATGTCCTTGCCGCAGGTGAAGCAATGGGCGAAGAGCGCGGTGGCGAGGTGCGCCCCCTCCGGCAGGTCGAGCCGCGCGGCGAGGTCGTGGCCGGAATGGCCCTTGAAGGTGAAGCGTTCGGTCGGCATGGGGGGCGGTCTCCGCTCTGGCCGTCCGAGCATGGGCACATGCGAAGTCCCGGGCAACCCGCGCGCAACCTCTTTCACGGGGACGTGTCGCCGCGCGCGCGGCCCGTGATCCGGGGCCTAGCCCCCCAGGAGCGCCGCGTCGAAGGGGTAGGAGGTCAGCACCTCGACGCCGTCCCCGGTGATCAGCACCTGCTCCTCGAGCTTGATGCAGAAGTCGCCCCCGTCCTCGCCCACCAGCGCCTCGACGCAGAGCGTCATGCCGGGCTCGAGCACCGCCTCGAAGGCGCCCTCCACGTAGCCGTCCGGATAGGCGATGTAGGGCCACTCGTCGCAGAGGCCGACCCCGTGGAAGCGGCAGGAATACTTGCGCGCCTCGTAGCGGGGATCGAGCCTGTGGCCGCCGAAGACGAGCTCGCGGAAGGGCACGCCGGGCCGCAGGAGCGCCATGTTGCCGTGGATGTGGTCGAGCGCGTGGCGCATCGCCTCCACCATGTCCGCGCGCGGGCGCTCGGGCCCCGTCCACCAGGTCCGGCTCATGTCGACGCAGTAGCCGTAGGCGCCGATGAGGTCGGTGTCGAAGGCGACGATCTCGTTCTCGCGGATCGTGCGCGGCCCGCACTCCTGGAACCACGGGTTCGTGCGCGGCCCCGAGGCGAGGAGGCGCGTCTCGATCCACTCGCCGCCGCGCCGGATGTTCCCCGCATGGAGCACGGCCCAGAGGTCGTCCTCGGTGATGCCGGGGCGCATCGCGGCCTGCATTTCGGCCACGGCGGCCTCGCAGGCATGGACCGCGCAGCGCATGGCGCGGATCTCCTCGGGGCCCTTGATGGCGCGGGCCTTCTCCATCACCTCCTCGCCGTCGAGAAGGGCGATGCCCCGCGCCTCGAGCGCGCGCGCGCCGTGGAGCATGATCTTGTCGACCGCGAGGCGCCGGTTGCCGCCCGCCCGCGTCGTGAGGAGGTCGGCGACCTGGTCGGCGAAGGCCTCGGCCGCCGCCTCCGTCCGGTCGCCGGTGACGCCGTAGAACATCGACGCGCCCGAGCGCAGCTCGGCCACCAGCGGATTGTGCTGCGCGAGGAAGGGCGCCTGCTTGTAGTCCCAGAGCACCATGTGCCCGTCCGCCATGACGAGGCAGGCGCGGAACGGGTTGTGCGCGTTCCAGAGCTGCATGTTGGTGCTGTCGGTGGCGTAGCGGATGCTGAGCGGATCGAAGAGGAGCACGCCGGCGAGGTCGCGCTCGGCCAGTCGCCCGACGATCCGGTCGAGCCGCCAGCGCCGCATCGCGGGCAGGTCGGGGAGCGTCAGGCCCGCCGCCTCCCACTCGGCATAGGCAAGCGGCGTCGGCCCGATCTCCACCCGGTCCTGGTCGTTCGGCGTGCCGTCGGGCAGAAGCGGACCCTTGCCGGGGTCGATCTTGCGCGCGGGGATGCGATAGGCTTCATTCATCGGGGCGACCGTGCTGGGGGGCTGCTGCCGGGAATGATCCGCGCGCGCCCGCGCGCCGCGCGCCGCGAAACGGCAGACCGGAAGGAAAACAGGTCGCAAATGAACGATCCCGTGCTCCACTCGGTCCTGCCCTCCGCGCCCTGGATGGTGCCCGCGCAGCGCCGCCTGCCGGGGACGCAGCCCCTGTCGATGGCGGAGTGGCTGGTGGCGGACGAGGCCTTCGCCGGGCAGATGGCGCTCCGCGACCGGCTGCTCGCCGCGCGGCGGGAGGACGTGCTGGCGGCCACGCCCGGATCGGA
>NZ_JBQLZP010000320.1:0-1421 GCF_052168335.1 Roseicyclus sp.
ATCGACCTTCACGCGGTATTCCGAGCTTCGGCTCTTCGCCGCCGCGCCGGGGGGCGCCGTCCCGCCCGGGACGCCGCCGCTTTTCCTCAGCCTCGGGGCGGAGGTGCTGCGCCTGAACGGCGAGACCGTGGCGCTCGGCGATCTCGGGGCGGCGCTGTCGCGGGCCGAGGCGCCCGGACGCCTCCTCGTCGCCGTCGCCGACGGTGTGACGTCGCAGCGGCTGGTCGATGTGCTCGTGATCCTCGGCGCGCAGCCGGAGCTGTCCGTCACGGTGATGGACTGACGCCATGCCGCTACGCCGCAGACAGGCCCGCAGGGCGCGCGAGACGACGATCCCGCTGATCAACGTCGTGCTCCTGATGCTGGTGTTCTTCCTGATCGCGGGGGCGATCGCGCCGCCGCTGGACGGGCGGGTCGAGCTGGTGGAGACCTCGGGCCTCGCGGGGCGCGCGCCGCCCGACGCCGCCGTGATCCTCGCCGACGGGACGATGACGCTGCGCGGCGCGCCGGTGACGCCCGCCGCGCTTCTCGCCGAAGGGCCCGCGCCCCGCCTCGTGCCGGATCGCGGGCTTCCGGCTACGGAGCTCGTCGCCCTCTCGCGGGAGCTGCGCGACCTCGGGGCCGAGGAGGTCTGGATCGTGACCGAGCGGGGCCTCGAATGACGACCGCGCGCCTTCTCGGGGCCGCGGCCGCGCTGACCGTCTCCGCGGGCCTCCACCTCGCGGCGTCGGGCGTCGTTGTGCCGGAGCCTCCGGTGCTCGACGGCGGCGGCGAGGCGGCGCCCGCGCGCATGGGCGCCTCCTTCGCGGACATGGTCGCGGGCGCGCCCGGCGTCGTGCGGCCCGAGACGGTGCGGCCGGTGGAGGCCGAGGCCGCTTTGCCCGCGTCCGCCGACGCGATACCGCAGGCCGTCCGCGACGCGGCGGCACCTCCGGCGCCTACCGAGGCGCCCCCCCGCGCCCTCCGCCAGCGAGCGGACGCGGTTGCCCCAGTCGCGACTCCCGCGGCCAGGACGGCCCACCGTGCCACCCGCACCGAGCCTGCCGTGCCTGCATCGGCGCCCACCCCGGCGGACGCGGTCGCCGCAGCGGGGCCTCCGCCGGACCGCTCCGCGGCGCAGGCGGCCGTGCCCGTGATGGCCACGCGGGCCGAGGTCACGGACCGGGTCGAGGCGACCGAGGAGAGCGAAGCCGCACCGCTGGTGAGCCGCCGGCCGGTGCTGCGCCCCGACAGGATGCCCGACCCGACGCCGCGGGTGGCCGAGCCGCAGAGGCCGCCGCCCGCCGCAACCGGCAACGCCGCCG
This sequence comes from Roseicyclus sp., assembly GCF_052168335.1. Taxonomy (GTDB): domain Bacteria; phylum Pseudomonadota; class Alphaproteobacteria; order Rhodobacterales; family Rhodobacteraceae; genus Roseibacterium. Next base: position 1,305 of record NZ_JBQLZP010000320.1, read on the forward strand.
CCGACGCCACGCGGGGCAGCGACGGGGGCCTGCCCGCCGCCGAGGCCACGGCCAGCGCGCCGGTCCCGACCCGGACGCCGCAGGCCCGGAACGCCGCCGAGGCCGCGAACTATCCCG
>NZ_JBQLZP010000321.1:0-9634 GCF_052168335.1 Roseicyclus sp.
TGTCCGACACGATCTCGACCGCGTCGAAGAACTCGCCGAGCCCCGACTGCGCCAGCTTGCGCTCCTGGTCGAGGAGGTCGCCCTTGGTGATGAGGACGAGCGTGTGGCTCTCCGAAAGCTCCCGTACGACCTCCTCGGCATGGGGCAGAAGCTCGATCGGATGGGCAAGCATCTCCTGCCCCGCGGCCAGGATCTCGGAGATCACGTGCGCGGGAACCCGCTTCTCCGTGACCTCGATCGCCGTTTCGATCATCGAGAGCATGAAGCCCTTGATCCCGAAGCCGTAATGGCCGAGGTTGCGACGCTCCGCCTCCAGAAGCCGGGCGTGGAGGTGGTCGGCGTCGGTATAGTCCGCGAGGAGGTCGGCGAAGCGGTCCTGGGTGATGCGGTAGAAGGTCTCGTTCTGCCAGAGAGTGTCGTCCGCGTCGAAACCGATCGTGCTTACCGCCGTTGTCATGCCGAAAGCCGCCCTCTTTCCTGAATCGCAACGTGGCATATATATTGCCGCCAAGCGACAGACCACGCAGCCGAACGGATCGCTGATGCGCACCGACTTCTGGACGATGATGGCGGACAAGCCCGACAAGCCCCCCGGGGAAGAGGGCGAGACCAACGTCATCACCAAGACCAAGCCCAAGACGCAGCGTCCGCCGATGTACAAGGTGCTGATGCTGAACGACGACTACACGCCGATGGAGTTCGTCGTCCACGTCCTCGAACGCTTCTTCGGCGTCAGCCACAGCCAGGCGGTCGAGATCATGCTGACCGTCCACAAGAAGGGGGTGGCGGTCGTCGGCGTCTTCTCCTACGAGATCGCGGAGACGAAGGTCGCGCAGGTCATGGACTTCGCGCGGCGCAACCAGCACCCGCTGCAGTGCACGATGGAGAAGGAGGACTGAGCGTCCTCCGCCCGTTTCATGACCCCTGACAGATGGACCCTCGCGCTGGATGGCGGCGCGCTGCCACGGCCCGAGGGACGCGTCCTGGCGTTCATGGCGCGGGGCGACGCCGATCTCGGTGCCTTCGGCGGTGATGTGCTGGCGGTGCAGGGGTTCCGCCCCGACTTCGACCGGCTCGCCGCGCGCGGTTTCGACGTGGTGCCCGAACTCGGCGGGGAGGGGGGCTTCGACGCCGCCCTCGTGCAGATCGTGAAGTCGAAGGTCCGCAGCCTCGCCGCCGTGGCCGAAGCGCTGTCCTGCCTGAAGCCCGGCGGCCTCCTGATGGTGGACGGCGCCAAGGAGGAGGGGATCGAGGCGATCCTGCGCGCCGTGAAGGCCGTCCTCCCGGTCGAGGAGGTCTACTCCAAGGCGCACGGCAAGCTCTTCTGGCTGCACCGTCCCGCCGACCTGCCCGAGGGGATCGCCGAGTGGATCGCGCTCCCCGAGACGCTGGAGGAGGGCTACGTCACCGCGCCCGGCGGCTTCTCGGCGGACGGCCCCGACCGTGGCTCGGAGATCCTCGTGGCGCTCGTGCCGGAACTCTCGGGCCGCGTCGCCGACCTCGGGGCGGGCTGGGGCTATGTCGCGGGCGAGGTGCTGGCCGAGCAGGAGCGGATCGCGCGGCTCGACCTGATCGAGGCCGACCACGAGATGCTCGAGGCCGCGCGCGCCAACATCGACGATCCGCGCGCGGCGTTCCACTGGGCCGATGCCACGCGGTTTGAGCCCGAGGCGCCCTACGACGCCATTCTCTGCAACCCGCCCTTTCATACCGGGCGCCGGGCCGACCCCGCGCTCGGCCGCGCCTTCATCGCCGCGGCGGCGCGGATGCTCGCGCCGTCGGGGCGCTTCATCATGGTCGCGAACCGGCATCTGCCCTACGAGGCGGCGCTGAAGGAGGCCTTCGGCACCGGCCGCCAGATCGGCGAGCTCGAGGGCTACAAGCTCTACGAAGCGGCGAAACCACGGACGGCCGCGCGCCGCTCCAGAGGACCCAACGCATGACACTCTCCATCCAGGGCAAGACCGCGATCATCACGGGCGCCGCCAACGGCGTCGGCCTCGCCATCGCGCGGCACTTCGTCGACCGGGGCGCCAACGTGATGTTCACCGACCGCGACGAGGCCCGCCTCGCCGACGAGTGCGGCGAGATCGAGGACGACAAGGGCCAGGTGCGCTACTTCGCGGGCGACCTGCGCGAGAAGCTGACGGTGGCGAACCTCCTCTCCGCCACGCTCGACGCCTTCGACCGCATCGACATCCTCGTGAATGCGAGCCGGCAGATCCTGCCGACCGATCCGCTCGACCCTTCGGACGGGTCGGTCGCCACGCTTCTCGAGCAGAACATGTTCGCCGCCCTCCGCCTAAGCCAGGCCGTGGCGAACCGCATGATCGCGCAGGCCGAGGCCGCGGGCGACGGGGAGGGGGCCGTGGGCTCCATCGTCAACGTCTCCTCCATCGCGGCGCGGCGGACGCATCCCGACCTCATGGGCTATTCCATCTCCTGCGCCGCGCTCGACGCGGCGACGCGCGGCCTCGCCGTGGCGCTCGCGCCCCACCGCATCCGCGTGAACGGCGTCGCCTTCGGGTCCGTCATGTCGGCCAGCCTGAAGGAGAGCCTGAACGAGACCGAGGGCCTGCGCGCCGAGATCATGCAATGCACGCCCCTGGGGCGCATCGCCAGTGCGCGCGAGGTGACGGCGGCGGTGCAGTTCCTCGCCTCGGACGGCGCGGGCTTCGTCACCGGCCAGGTGCTGACCGTCGATGGCGGGCGCACGCTCCTCGACAACGTGACGATCCCGGCGCACTGAGGGGCGGGTCAGCCCGCCGTCCGGTCGCAAGAGGCGTCGCTCATGTCGACGCCCGCGAACCAGCCTTCGGCAATCACCGCGCCGCCGGGCCCGGTCAGGACCGTCCCGTAGGTCCAGGGCGGCGACTTCGACGGCGTCCAGTGGCCGACGACGATGGATTGCCCCGGCTGCGCGATCCCCAGTTCCGGCGCCTCCACCGAGGCACCGGCGAGCAGCCGGAACGCCGGGCCGCGATACCCCCAGCAGGCGAAACCCAGATGGTCGGGCACCGGCAGGTCGCGGAGACGCGCGTAGCGCGCGAAGGCGGCCCGCATCTCCGGCGTCGGCGGCCGCGAGGTGTCGATCCGGCAGCCGAGAAGCGCCTCGTGCTCGCGGATGAGCGCGACATCCTCGGCGAGGCCCGGCGGCGGGGTCGGCCCCGACATCACGCAGTCGGAATTGTCGAACAGAGCCTGGCCCGCGACCGACGAGAAACAGTGCCCGAGCCGGTCGAAGATCATGTTCCGCACGACCCAGGCCTCGGTGCAGAAGCCCGTGGCCCGCGCCTGCGGCGCCAGCAGCAGCCCCAGGACAAGGGCGAGCGTTCCGATGCGCATGGCGTCCCCCCTTCGCGTCGCCGCGTCACGGGGATCAGACTAGCCGAGGAAGGCCCTTCCGGCCAAGCCCGCCGGACCGGGCCTCAGCGGCGGCGGTCGCGCGCGTCGTCCTCGTCATCCTCGTCGTCGTCGTCCGGCAGGTTGAAGAGGCTGTCGGCGTCGACCTCGCGCGCGGGCTCGTCCTCGTCCTCGTCCCGCGGATCGCTGAGCGAGAAGGTCTCGAGACCCGAGATCGCGGTCGGGATGCGCGGCTCGGGATCCATCCCGAGGCTCTGCTCGGTCGAGACGAGCTTGCGCCGCTCGTCGTCGGACATCACGCCGCCCTCGCGCGCGCGCTTGGCGTTGGCCTTCTGCACGGCGGCATCGAGTTCGCCCTGCTTGCACAGGCCGAGCGCCACCGGGTCGATCGGCTGGATGTTCGAGATGTTCCAGTGCGTCCGCTCGCGGATCGTCTGGATCGTGGGCTTCGTCGTGCCGACGAGCTTGGAGATCTGGCCGTCCGACAGCTCGGGATGGAACTTCACCAGCCACAGGATCGCGGCGGGGCGGTCCTGGCGCTTGGACAGCGGCGTATAGCGCGGCCCGCGGCGCTTCTCCTCGCCGAGCGCGGCGGGGTTGAACTTCAGCTGCAGCTTGTGGAGCGGGTTCTTCTCGCCCTTCTCGATCTCCTCCTGCGTGAGCTGGTTGTTCACGATGGGATCGAAACCCTTCACGCCCGCCGCGACGTCGCCGTCGGCGATGCCCTGCACCTCCAGCTCGTGCAGCCCGCAGAAGTCGCCGATCTGCTTGAAGCTCAGCGTGGTGTTGTCGACGAGCCAGACGGCGGTGGCCTTGGCCATGATCGGTTTGTTCATGTCTGTCGCCTCCTCGGGACGCGGGTCTGCGAAATGCGGGGCCGGGCCGTTGGAGCGGCTGCGGGAGGGGTCCCGCCGGTCCTCGATTTCGGGGAAATCGCTGTGTATATAGGCGCGAAGCACGCGGGAGGGAAGGGCAAATGCGCAAGGCGTTCACGGTCGTGGCGGTGCTCGCGGCACTCTCGCCCGCAGGGCTCCGCGCGCAGGGCGGCGAGGCGGGCGCCTTCGACTACTACGTGCTGGCGCTCAGCTGGACACCCACCTGGTGCGCGCTCGAGGGCGACGACCGCGACAGCCCGCAATGCGACGCGGGCCAGAGCTTCGGCTTCACCCTCCACGGCCTCTGGCCGCAATACGAGGAGGGCTGGCCCGCCTGGTGCCCCACATCCGAGCGCGCGCCCTCGCGCCGGGAGACGGGCGCCATGGCCGACATCATGGGTTCCTCCGGCCTCGCCTGGCATCAGTGGCGCAAGCACGGGGTCTGCTCGGGCCTGTCGTCCGAGGACTACTTCGCGCTCTCGCGGCTGGCCTACGAACGGATCGCCCGGCCCGACCTCCTGCGTCGCCTCGACCGCGAGGTTCGCCTGCCCGCCCGCGTGATCGAGGAGGCCTTCCTCGAGGCGAACCCGGATCTCGCGGCCGACATGCTGACCGTCACCTGCCGCGAGGGCCGGGTGCAGGAGGTGCGCATCTGCCTCACCCGCGCGCTCGAGCCGCGGGACTGCGGCGCGGACGTGGTGCGCGACTGCACGCTCCAGGACGCCCTCTTCAGCCCGATGCGCTGAGGGGCGGCGTCCTTTTTGCGTATTTGAAGAAAGATGAAGGGGCCCCGGCTTCATCTTTCCCGAAATACGCACTTCGGGAGCGAGGCCGCCGCGGGCTCAGGTGCGGAAGACGAAGTAGATGTTGGGCGCCACGGGCGCGGTCTCGGGGAGGGCGCCGAAGGTCTCCTCCAGGGCCTCGAAGATCGGCGCGTAGCGTTCGAGCGCGGCCTTCTCGGTGCCGAGGAGACCGTCGAGCGTGTTGCGCAGGCGCCGGAGCGGCGTCACGTCCTCCTGCGGCTGGTCGATCGGGTAGCACTCGGAATAGCCGATCTCGTAGCCGAGATGGGTGAGCGCCGCGATGTCGAAGACGCGGTCCTCGCCCATGCCCTCGCCCTGCGCGCCGCGGATCACCTGCCGCGCCGCCCCCTCGAGGCGCATCTGCGCCAGCGTGCTGAGCGGCGCCCGGCGCGCGGCCGCGCGGCGCCCGAGAAAGCCCCCGCCGCCCTCCTCGCCGTTCGGCCCCGCGCCGCCCTGCGCCTCGAAGCGGCGGATCAGGTCCATCACGAAGGCGGTCCAGATCTTGCCCTGGAGGCAGGGCTCGAGGAACACGGCCGCGCCGCCGGGCTTCAGCCAGCGCTTCACGTTCGTCAGCAGCGTCGCCGGATCGGCCTCGCGCGCCAGCGCGCCGCGCCCGACCACGAGGTCGAGCGTCGCCATCTCGAGGCGCAGGCTCTCGGTGCCGCTGTCGAGGACGAGCGCCGCGCCGCCGGCCGTGATCTCGCCCAGATGCGCGAGCGCCGTCGGCGAGGTCTCGGTGGCGTAGAGCCTCCGCACGCGCGGGTCCTGCGACAGGCCGCAGGTCCAGGCGCCGCCGGCCGCGCCGATCTCCAGCACCTCGCCGAAGTTCTTCCGGCCGAGCACCTGGCCCAGGATGATGTCGAGGTCGCGGTAGTGGCCGGCGCGCGCCGCCTCGGTCGGGAAGAAGGCGCGCGCGATGGCCTCGGGGTGGGCGGCGGCGCCGGGGACGGGGGGCACCTCGCCCCATGCGGGGTTCAGCGCGTGGACGCCGCCCGCGTGCTCCACCGCGTGGCCGCAGCGGCGGCACTGGAGCCCCTCCTCCGCCATCCAGAGCTGGTTCTCGGTGCAGGCGGGGCAGATGAGCGCCGTGTATCCTGGGGCGATCGGCATTCCTAGAGCGCCTTTCTGGCCTTGAGCGCGGCGGAGATCGTGCCGTCGTCGAGATAGTCGAGTTCGCCACCGATGGGCACGCCCTGGGCGAGCGAGGTGACCGCGACGCCGGTGCCTTCGAGCGTCTCGGCGATGTAGTGGGCCGTCGTCTGTCCCTCGACCGTGGCGTTGAGCGCCAGGATGACCTCGCGGACGCGCTCGGTCGTGATCCGGTCGACGAGGCGCGGGATGTGCAGGTCTTCCGGTCCCACGTCGTCGAGTGCCGAGAGCGTGCCGCCGAGCACGTGGTAGCGTCCCGCGAAGGCGCCGCCCCGTTCCATCGCCCAGAGGTCGGCCACGTCCTCGACCACGCAGATCTGCCCGTTCGCGCGGCCCTCGTCGGCGCAGATCGGGCAGAGGTCCGAGGTCGAGACGTTGCCGCAGTTGAAGCAGGCGCGTGCGGTGTCGGCGACGCGCCCCATCGTCTCGGCCAGGGGCGCCATCAGCGTGCCCCGCTTCTTGACGAGGTGCAGAACCGCGCGCCGGGCCGAGCGGGGGCCGAGGCCGGGCAGCCGGGCCATCATCTCGATCAGCGCCTCGATGTCGCGGGGCGCGCCGTCATGGGACGGGGTGCGGGACAAGGGCCGTCCTCAGAACGGCAGCTTCATGCCGGCCGGCAGACCCATCTCCTCGGTGAGCCTGGCGAGTTCCTGCTGGCTCCGCTCCTGCGCGCGGGACTGCGCGTCCCGGATCGCGGCGAGGATCAGGTCCTCGACCACTTCCTTGTCGTCCTGGTTGAAGATCGACGGGTCGATGTCGAGGCCGGTCAGCTCGCCCTTCGCCGTCGCCGTCGCCTTGACGAGCCCCGCGCCGGATTCGCCGGTGACGGTCATGGAGGCGAGGTTTTCCTGCATCTCCGCCACCTTCGTCTGCATCTCCTGCGCCTGTTTCATGAGCTTGGCCATGTCGCCGAGCCCGCCCAGTCCCTTCAGCATGTCAGACTTCCCCCAATGCGGTTTCGTTCCAGATACGCCCCCGCGCGGCCCGTCACAAGGCGTCGCCGCACGACAGGGCGCGGTTGCGGCGCCCGGTCGCCCATGGGCGGGCGCTCAGTCGTCCTCGAAGGGGTCCCAGTCGTCGGGAACCGTCTCGGCCGCGTCCTCGGCGTCGGGCAGGGCGGGCAGCGCCTCCTCTGCGGCCTCGCGCGCGAGGTCGTCGCGGGTGCGGATGCCGGTGATGCGGGCCTCGGGGAAGGCCTCGCGCACGGCCTGCATCAGCGGGTGCCCGGCGACGCGGGTCTCGAGCGCGCGGCGCGCTGCCTCCTCCCGCTCGGCCACCGTGGGCGCGCCGCCGGTGCCGATCGTCACGGTCCAGCGCGCGCCCGTCCCGGTCTCGAGCACGCGCTTGAGGCGCTGGGTCAGGTCGCGCGGCGCGGCCTCGGTCGGTTCCACCTCGATCCGGCCGGGCGCGTAGGAGACGAGGCGCAGGCAGGTCTTCACCTCGATCAGGAGCTTGATGTCCCGCGCGCCCTCGACGAAGGCCACGACGCTGTCCCAGGTCGGGTAGCGGGCGAGTTCGGGGCCCGGCACGACGGCGAGCGCGGCCTGCGGACCCCGACCGCCCGAAGGCGCGACGGAGGCGGAGGCCGTCGGCGCGGGGGCGGGGCGCGGGGGCGTGGGGCGGCTGCCGCCATTGCCGGGGCCGGCGGGCGCGGGCGGGGTCTCGATCAGCTTCTGCACGAGGTCGCCGGGCGTCGGCAGGTCGGCCACATGCGTCAGGCGGATCACCGCCATCTCGGCGGCCATCATGGCATTGGGAGCCGTCCTCACCTCCTCCAGCGCCTTGAGGAGCATCTGCCACATCCGCGTCAGCGCGCGCATCGGCAGGCGGTGGGCGAGGTCGCCGCCCCGCATCCGCTCGGCCGTGGGGATGGTCGGGTCCTCCGCCGCCTCGGGGGTGATCTTCACCACCGACAGCCAGTGCGTGATCTCGGCGAGGTCGCGCAGGACCGCCACGGGGTCGGCACCGTCGGCGTATTGCGCGCCGAGCTCGGACAGCGCCGCTGCCGCGTCGCCCGCCATGATCGCCTCGAAGAGGTCGAGCACGCGCCCCCGGTCGGCGAGGCCGAGCATCGCGCGCACCTGGTCGGCGCCGGTCTCGCCCGCGCCATGCGCGATGGCCTGGTCGAGAAGGCTCATCGCGTCGCGGACGGAGCCTTCGGCCGCCCGCGTGATCAGGGCGAGCGCCTCCTCCGCGATCTCCGCGCCTTCCTTCGCGGCCACCTTCTTGAGGTGCGCGATCATCACCTCGGGCTCGATCCGGCGCAGGTCGAAGCGCTGGCAGCGGCTGAGGACGGTGACCGGAACCTTGCGGATCTCGGTCGTGGCGAAAAGGAACTTCACGTGCGCGGGCGGCTCCTCCAGCGTCTTGAGGAGCGCGTTGAACGCGCTCGTCGAGAGCATGTGGACCTCGTCGATGATGAAGATCTTGTAGCGCGCCTGCGCGGCCCGGTAGCTGACCGTCTCGATGATCGCGTCGCGGATGTTCTGCACGCCGGTATGGCTGGCCGCGTCCATCTCCATCACGTCGACATGGCGCCCCTCGGCGATGGCGACGCAGCTCTGGCAGACGCCGCAGGGGTCGGTCGTCGGCCCTCCGCTCCCGTCCGCGCCGATGCAGTTCAGCCCCTTGGCGATGATCCGCGCCGTCGTCGTCTTGCCGGTGCCCCGGATGCCCGTCAGCATGAAGGCCTGCGCGATCCGGTCGGCGGCGAAGGCGTTGCGCAGCGTCCGCACCATCGCATCCTGTCCGATCAGGTCGTCGAAGGTCTGCGGGCGGTACTTGCGCGCCAGGACCTGGTAGCCTGCCTGTGGTGTCTCGCTCATCGCGCGGCCTCTCGGGGGGTCGTCCGCCAAGGGTATGCACTCACGCCCCGGAGGTCCATGGCCGCCGTCAGAGAAGCCACAGGATCGTGCCGGTCGCCGCCGAGGCGAGGCTGAGCGCGACCGAGATCAGCGTCATGGAGCGGGAGGATCGGGCGCGCGCGTCGTGGCTGCACATCCGGCGGAGGGTCGCGCGCGCCTCGCGCCCCGCGCTCAGGAACACGAAGATCGCGACGAGGACGAAGCCGGTGGCCACCGCCTTCGGCACCCAGGTCGGCTCGAACGCGCGGAACAGCGCCTGGAGGCCGAGCGCGATCGCCATCGCCGTCATGCCCGTCCGCATCCAGCCCGCGAAGGTCCGCTCGTTGGCGAGCACGGTGCGGTCCTCGGCCCAGTCGGTCCGCGCCTCGGCGAGTTCCTCCTTGTCTGTCATGCCGGACAGGGTAGGAGAGAAGGCGCGGCCTGTCGAACCCCGGCGGAGCCGCGCGGGGACGGGACAAGCAATGGCCGAACATCGACCGCCCGCGGCGCTCGTCGCCGCCATGACGCTCTTCTTCGCGGCGATGGCGCTCTGCGCGCTGGCGTTCTGGATCGCGGCCGTCTTCTGGCCGGGCGGGCCCGG
>NZ_JBQLZP010000322.1:0-3684 GCF_052168335.1 Roseicyclus sp.
CGCCGCCGTCGCCGCGGGCGACCCCGAGGCGGCGCACGCCGCCGCCGAGGCCCACATCGTCGCGGGCTTCGACCGCTACAGCAACACCCTCGAGCAGGACCGGGAGGCCGCGGGCTGAGCGCGCCGCCTCCCGACGATGAAGACAGCGAGACACCGATGAGCAATCCCCTTTTCGACGCCCTCTTCGCCGCCCACCGGGGCCGCGAGACCGTGTTCCTCCACCTGCCCGACGGCGGGACGATGACCCATGCCGCCTTCCTCGGAGAGGCCGCGCGGAACGCCAACGCCCTGACGGCGCTGGGCGTCGGGCCGGGGGACCGGGTGGCCGTCCACGTCACGAAGTCGCCCGAGGCGCTGGCCCTCTACGCGGGCTGCATCATGGCGGGCGCGGTGTTCCTGCCGCTCAATACCGCCTATACGCCGGCGGAGCTGGAATATTTCGTCGGCGACAGCGGCGCGGCGCTCTTCGTCTGCGATCCGGGCGAGGCCGATGCGCTGACCCCCATCGCCGCGGCCGCGTCCTGCGCGCTGCGCACCCTCGGCGCGGACGGGGAGGGGAGCCTTTCGGATGTCGTCCGCGGGCAACCGGCGGAGTTCGCGGTCGTCGACCGGGACGAGGACGATCTCGCCGCGCTCCTCTACACCTCGGGGACGACGGGGCGCTCGAAGGGCGCGATGCTGACCCACCGCAACCTCGTCTCGAACGCCCGGGCGCTGGTCGAGACCTGGCGCTTCACCTCGGACGACGTGCTGCTCCACGCGCTGCCGATCTTCCACAGCCACGGCCTCTTCGTCGCGACGAACGTGAGCCTGATGGCGGGCGGCTCGATGATCTTCCTGCCGAAGTTCGACGTCGAGACGGTGCTGGCGAAGCTGCCGATGGCGACCGCGATGATGGGGGTTCCCACCTTCTACACGCGGCTACTGGACGAGCCGCGCTTCGACCGCGACCTCGTCGCGCACATGCGCGTCTTCATCTCGGGCTCCGCGCCGCTCCTGGCCGAGACGCATGTGCGCTTCGAGGAGCGCACCGGCCACCGCATCCTCGAGCGCTACGGCATGACCGAGACGAGCATGAACACCTCGAACCCCTATGACGGCGAGCGCCGCGCGGGCACGGTGGGCTTCCCGCTGCCCGGCGTCGAGGTGAAGGTCTGCGACCCCGAGACGGGGCGGGAGCTGCCGCAGGGCGAGATCGGCGTCCTCGAGGTGCGCGGCCCCAACGTCTTCAAGGGCTACTGGCGGATGCCCGAGAAGACGAAGGAGGAGCTGCGCGCCGACGGGTTCTTCATCACCGGCGACCTCGCGCGGATCGACGGCGACGGCTACGTGACCATCGTGGGCCGGGGCAAGGACCTCATCATCTCGGGCGGCTACAACATCTATCCCAAGGAGGTCGAGCTCTTCCTCGACGCCCAGCCCGGCGTGCGCGAGAGCGCGGTGGTGGGCGCGCCGCATCCCGACTTCGGCGAAAGCGTCGTGGCCGTCCTCGTGCCCGAGGCGGGCGCGACGCTGGATCTCGCGGCGATCGAGGCCGCCGCGCGGCGCGATCTCGCGGGCTTCAAGCGCCCGCGCCATGTGGCGGTGCTGGACGCGCTCCCGCGCAACACGATGGGCAAGGTGGAGAAGAACCAGCTCCGCGACCGCTACGCGGCGGTGTTCCAGGCGGCGGCGGGCTAGGGCGCGACGCGGCGGCGCCGTCCGCGCGGGGCGACGCGGCCCCGCGCCCGATCCTGTCTCCCGCTACATCTGACACGTTTCGCGCGCCAGGGTGCCACATGATGTGCGAATCCCGTTGACAGGCGTTCGCGCTTGAGGTCGATGGGCCCGGGGGAAGTTGTAATGAGTGATCTGGTAGACCATCGGGCGCCCGCGGGCGCGCCCAGCAGGATGCGGAATGTCGCGGGCCTTGTCCGCCGCGCCATGAGGGCCGTCCTCTCCGCCGCCACGCTGGCCGCGCCGCTCCTGTTCGGGGGAGGAGCGGTCTCCGCCGACCCGCTTCCCTCCGGCAGCTACAGCTTCACCATCACCTCCGGCCCCTCCACCACGCCCGGCGCTGGCCCCTGCTCGAGCGCGGCCGCCGATCCCGACTGCGCGCACGTCCTGACGAGCCTGACGGTCGGTGCGACGGTCTACACGACCTTCACGCCGCCGAGCGCCTTCTCGGCGACCGGTTTCCCGCCCGGCGTGAACATCCAGTCGCGGCGGAACGAGATCGTGGGCGAGTTCGTCATCGGCGATCCCGGCTACGACGCCAACATGCTGGCGAACGTCTTCAACGACACCGACCTCAACCGGTATCAGCAGGTGGACGCCTCCGCCTCGGCAGGCGTCTTCTCGTTCGGCTACCCGGTGCCGCTTCCGACCTCGGCGGACCTGTTCTTCCTCCTCACCGAGCGCAACGGCAACAATACCCAGTTCGTCGAGGCCTTCGACACGGCGGGTGTCTCCATGGGCGTCGTCTCGGTCGATGCGGGAACGGCGGACTACTCGGACACCAACGTTCGGGTCCACCCCACTCAGGACGCCTTCATCGCGGTCATCCCGCTCTCCGAGTTCGCCGATCCGGGCGACCCCACGCGCCGTATCGCGCGCTTCGAGGTCAGCAACGCCGTGGGTGCCTTCGACGGGGGCGACCACAAGGCCTTCGTCTTCGGCAATCCCGTGCCGCCCGACGCGGTCAACGACGCGAGCCTCGGGAATGCCGCCGGGAGCACGGTGTCGCTCGACGTGCTGGCGAACGACCGGCTCGACACCGGGGCGGCTCCGCTGCCTGGGCAGGTGACGGTGGACCTCGACCCGGGCACGGCGGGCGTGCAGACGAGCCTCGCCGTGGCGGGCGAGGGGACCTTCACCTACGCTCCCGCGACGGGCTTCGTGAGCTTCGTGCCCGCGCCGGGCTTCACCGCCAATCCGACCCCGATCCCCTACGTGCTGACGCAGACGTCCTCGGGCCTTTCGGACACGGCGACGATCACGATCACCTACGTCGCCCCCGCGCTGACGCTGGTGAAGGCGATCACCTCGGTCGCGGACACCAACGGCAGCGGGCTCCTCGGCGACGCGGGCGACACGGTGACCTACGCCTTCACGGTCGAGAACACCGGCGCGACCTCGCTCGCCGGGATCACCGTCACCGACGCGCGGCTCGGGCTTGCGGGCGCGGCGGTGACACCGGCGGACCTCGCCCCCGGCGGCACCGCGACGCTTGCGGGGCAGACCTACGTGATCACCGCGGGCGACGTGACCGCGGGCCGGATCGAGAACACGGCGACCGCGACGGGACGCCCGGTCGCGACGGTGGGCGGCGTTCCCGCGCCGGGCACGCCGCTGCTCGACGGGGCGGGCAACCCGCTGCCGGACGTGAGCGACGTCTCCGACACCGGGACCGAGCCCGCCATCAACGGCGGCACGCCGGTCGTCATCGCCGACCCCGCCGCCACCGACAGCGACGGCGTGGCGGGCAACGACGGCAACGAGCCGACGGTCCTTCTCCTGCCCGGGGCGCTCGACGCCGTGGACGACGCGAGCCTCGGGAATGCCGCCGGGAGCACGGTGTCGCTCGACATCCTGGCGAACGACCGGCTCGACACCGGCCTCACGCCGCTGCCCGGGCAGGTGACGGTGGACCTCGACCCGGGCACGGCGGGGGTGCAGACGAGCCTCGCCGTGGCGGGCGAGGGG
>NZ_JBQLZP010000323.1:0-1689 GCF_052168335.1 Roseicyclus sp.
GCACCTGAGGCCCTGGCGGCTGGCCTCCGTCACCAAGCTCGCCGACCGGATGTGGGAACTCGACATCCAGCCCGCGTCCGGGACGCCGCCGCTCGGCTACCGCGCCGGGCAGTTCGTCTGGATGACGGAGGGCGCGCGGCGCTTCCCGCTCTTCGATCACCCGTTTTCCATCGCCGACAGCCCCGAACGCCCCGGCCTCAGCCTGATCGTGAAGGAGGCGGGCGACTTCACCTCCGGCATCGGGCGGCTCGCCCCGGGCACGCCCATCGGGATCGACGGCCCCTATGGCCATTTCACGCTGGAGGATCATGGACAGGACGCCGTCCTCCTGATCGCGGGCGGCGTGGGCATTGCGCCGATCATGGGGCTCCTGCGCGACCTCGTGGCGCGCGGGCACGGTCAGCCGGTGCGCCTCGCCTACGCCGCGGGCGCGCCGGAGAACCTCGCCTGTCTCGACGAGATCGCCGCGGCGCGGTCGGCGCTGGACCTCGACACGCTGCTCCTGAGCGAGACCGATGCGCCCGGATGGACCGGCGATATCGGCAGGCTCGACCGCGACAGGCTGGCGGGGATGCTGGAGGGGCTCGACCCGCAGCGGACGGTCGCTCTCATCTGCGGACCGGGACCGATGGTCACGGCGGTGGCGGACGGGCTCATCGACCTCGGGCTTCCGATGGACCGGGTGATCTACGAGCGCTTCGACTATGCCGAGGGCGCCTCGCGGCTCGACCGGCGGCTCAGGGGGCGCTTCCTCGGCATCGGCCTCGTCCTCGCGGCGGGTGTGGCGGCCTTCGTGACGCTCACCGCCTGAGCTGCAAGGCGTCCCGGACTTCCGCTACCGCACGACCGCGAGGCGCGGAGCACGCCCGTTCGCGGGCCGCCGCCCCTCGAGCAGGGCGCAGAGCTCGAGCCCCGCGCGCACCACGCCCGCCTCGATGCGGCCCCCGGTCAGGGCGGCGAGCATGTCGCGGGCGGCGCCCGGCTCGTCGTCGCGCATGTGGGCGAGAAGCGCGAGCAGGATGCATTCGTCGCCGGTGAGCGTCAGCCGCCCGTCGGGGCAGAGCGGGTCGGCGCAGTCGAGCGGCGCGGGACGGCTTGGCAGGAGCGCCGAGAGGAAGCGCTGCGCTCGGAAGGCGATGGCGAGGCCCCGCCCCTCGCCCCAGACCTCGGCGGCGATGGCGTAGGCGCTCTGCCAGCCCGCGTTTTCGGCGGCCTGAAGGCTCCGCAGCAGGTGGCGCAGGATCGGCAGCAGATTGCGGCTGACGGGATCGAGGGTGTCGGGCGTCGGGGGCTGGCGGAGGGTCACGGTCATGGCAGGGGCTTTCGGAGGGACGAGGCCGGGGTCTGCCCCCGCGCCTGGTGGTGGCAGGGGACGGGATCAGGGGCCCGCGCCGCGCCCGCGTCGAGCGCCCGGCCGAGCGCGGAGAGCGCGCCGAGAACGGCCTCCGCGGGGTTTCCCTCGCAGAGCATCATGATCTCGGCCCGCGCGACCGTGCCCTCGCCGCGGCGCACTGCGCAGAGCGCGCGCAGGAGGCGGCGCTCATGCTCCGTGGCCAGCGCGGAACAGTCCGGGCACCGGGTCGCGTTGAACAGGAAGACCGACCGGCGCGACCGCCGGATCGCCTGGATCACGTCGAGGAGCCGTGCCGCGACGATCGCTCCGTCCCGCGGGCCGAGGCCCTGCGCGGC
>NZ_JBQLZP010000324.1:0-1140 GCF_052168335.1 Roseicyclus sp.
CGGCCAGCGCGCGGCTCACCAGCATGGTCACGACGATCAGGCCCAGCCAGACCACGAAGATGTAGACCAGCCAGTCCGCGAGGCTCGCCGCCCCCTCGACGTCGCCGCCGCCGCCGATGAAGACGGGACCGAAGAACAGGATCATGCCCAGCACCGGCAGCAGCCGCGCCGCGTCCTGGAGCCGGTTCTTCCGGTAGGTCCTGCGCTCGAGGAAGAGCCGCCGCGCCATGCCCGCCGCGCCCCGGATCAGCCGCCGTCGCGCGCCGGCTGGGCGACCGGATGGCTCGCACCGCCGTTGACGAGGCCGCGCACGGTGGCCACCAGCTCGTCGTTGGAGAAGGGCTTGGTCAGAAAGGCGTTCGCGCCGAGCGCCATGGCCTGCTCGCGGTCGCGCGCCTGCCCCTTCGCGGTAAGGAGGAGAACGGGCAGATCCCGCGTCCCGGCCCGCGCCCGCAGGTCGCGCAGGATCTCGAGACCCGAACGCCCCGGCAGCATCACGTCGAGCACCAGCACGTCGGGGTTCACCCGCGCGATCTCGTCGAGCGCGGTCTCGCCCTTGCCGTGCCCGCGCACGTCCCAGCCGTCGCGCGACAGGATGAAGCCGATCGCCTCGAGAATGTTGGCTTCGTCCTCGACAAGAAGGATGCGTTTCGCCAAGGGTCCGGCCTCCCTCCGGATGAGGGGTGCAGTGTGCAGAAGGCCCGGTCCTTTCGCAATGGCGTTCTGTGGATGGACCCTCAGCGCCGCGCGGGGCAGCCCGTCCGGGGGCAAAGGCTGCATCCCGGCCCGGCGAGAACGGCGGCGCCCTCCTTCTCGGCCTCGGGCGCGATGAGCATGGTCGCCTGCACGACGGGCGCCATGCCGAAGCCCGTCTGCGCCACGGGCTGCGCCACGGCCCAGGTGCGGAAGTGCCCGCCCTGCGGCATCTCGATCACCGTCGTGTCCGGGTGCCCCGGCCGAACGAGCGCGGCGTAGAGCGGCCAGAGCGGGCAGCCCGGCCCGAAGCGCGGAATCGAGAAGGAGGCGAGGCGCCGCCGGAAGAGGAGCGCGCCCGAGGCGTCGCAGACCGCGAGGCCGAAGCGGCGCGGCGCCTCGCCCGGCGGCAGCGTCGCGAGACGCCGGAGCACCAGCGCCACGTCC
>NZ_JBQLZP010000325.1:0-15522 GCF_052168335.1 Roseicyclus sp.
CGCGAGCTTCGTTCCCGTCGCGGCGCGCGTGCCGGTGATGGGCGCGATCCTGCCGGGTGCGATCCTCGCCATGCTGGGCGACGCCGTGCTGCTCGAGGCGGGACGCGCGCGGCTGTGGCGGCGCTGGGCTGGGCGCATCCTCTTCCTCGTCTCGCTCGGCATCGCCGTTGCGCTCGATTTCGAGCGGCTGTTCTTCCTCCTCATCATCCTGCCGGTGATCCTGCTGTTCTATCTCAGCTTCGGGCTGATGGGCGCATGGGTCGGGCGGAGGACGGGCTCGGTCCTCGCGATGGGCCTGGGCCTCGGGATCATCCTCGGCTGGTCGCTCGGCGTGACCTTCCCTCTGTTCGATCCCGGCGTCTGAGCCTCAGGGCGCGATCCAGCGGCCCTGCCAGTCCGGTGCCGCGAACAGCGCGCGCCGGTGCGGGTCGGACAGCTCGAGCGCGTCGATCTCGAGAAGGGTGCAGCGGATGAGGGCGAAGCGGGCGGGGTCGCCCCCGGCCCCGCCGTCGTCGGGCGCGCTGCCCGGCGCGGCGCCGCCGTAGTTCGCCCGCGCGGCCTCGGGCAGGGAGGCGAAGAGCGCGGGGTCGCCGGGGCCGACTTCCGCACGCGCCCGCATCCGGATCTGGAGTCGGTCCTTCGGCACCCAGACATGCAGCGCCACCCGCGGTTCGGCCGCCATCTGCGCGACCTTGGGCGAGAGCGCGTCGGTGTGGAGTTCCAGCACCCCCTCGGCCCGGCTGGCCGCACGCAGCACGAGGATGCGCGCCTCCGGTCCGTCCGGTCCCATCGTGGCGAGCACCGGGTGCCGCGCCGGGTGGCGCCGGTCGGCGACGCCGCGCGTCAGGTGCGACCAGACGCGGTCGAGAAGGTCGCGCGGATCACTCATATCCGGTCATCTCCAGATAGCCGCGGCCCTCGTGGCTGCCCTCGAAACGGATCGGCCCCTCCCAGTAGGCGAAGCTCGTGTCCATCCAGCTCTGCGGGTTCAGGGGCCGCGTCGTGATGTCGAGGCCGCGCGCGGCCAACTCGACGCGCCACTCGGTCGGCACGCGCCGCCCCGCGACCTCGGTATGGGCCAGCGGCGTCAGCCGGAGCGCCCCGTCGCCGTAGGGCGTGGTCGTTCCGTCCGGTTCGATCCACGTCGCCGAGGTGAAGCTCCCGCCCGCGCGGTCGCGGAGGCCGAAGCCCATCATCCGCGAGCCGTCCCCGAACTGGAGCGAGAACCAGTCCCACCCGTCCTGCGTCTCGGACAGCGGCTGCGAGGACCATTCCCGGTCGAGCCAGGCGGTGCCGGTGACGGCGACCTCGCCGGAGGGAAGCGTCAGCGTGCCCGCCACCGCGTAGAAGGGCTGCGAGTAGTAGTAGCTGGCCTGTCCCTCCGCCGACTTGACCGAGAATCCTCCGTCTCCGTGGAAGACGAGCGGGCCTTGCGCCCCGAGCGTCAGGCTGTAGGCGAAGTCCGCGCCCCGCGCCGTCAGGTCGAGCGCGGAATAGGCGTCCGCCCCCGGCGGCGCGACGGACACCATCGACCAGTCGTCGATCCAGGCCGCGAAGGGCTCGACCGTCACGCCCGCCTGCCCGATCCCGCCGCGTCCGAGACGTTCGGCGCTGAAATGCGCGTCCGCCGTCGTGAGGCCCGCGTGCCCCATCCAGAGCTGCGGCGCCTCCCATCCCGGGGCCGTTCGTGGTGCGAGTGCACTGCGGAAGAGCGTCCACTGCACGCCGTATTCCGCGCCGTCCGCACCTTCCAGCGTGGCGGTCAGGTACCACCACTCGATCCGGTAGTCCGGGTGTGCGCCGTGGTCCTCGGGGAAGTCGAACACAGGTTCCGGCCGGGGCACGGCGAAGCCTTCGGCGCTGGTGCCGAGACCCGCGAAACCCTGCGCAAGCGCGGGGCCCGCAAGGAAACAAAGGAGAATGGCTAGGCTTCGCATCACCGCTCCTGCGAGAAGACCTGGAGGAGCCGCGCGGGCTGCATCCGCGCGAGCCGGAGCGCGGGCAACGCCGCCGCCAGCCCCGCCGCCAGAAGCGACAGCACGAAAAGGCGGAGCCAGTCGGCCGGGAAGACCAGCATGGGCAGGCGCCAGCCGAAGGCCTCGACGTTCACCACGGCCAGAAGCACCCAGGCGAGCAACAGGCCTACCGGCAGCGCCAGCCCGAAGGTCAGCCCCGCGAGGATCAGCAGGCGCCAGACTTCCGCCCGCGCCAGCCGCGCCCGCGTCACGCCGAGCGCCCAGACCGGCGCCACCTGCGGCAGGCGCAGCGCGGACAGCGTCAGGAGGCTCGTCAGAAGCGCGAGCGCCGCCACGCCCAGCGTCAGGACATTGAGCGCGCCGGTCACGCGGAACGTGTTCTCGAAGACCTGGAGCGAGAAGCGCTTGATCTGCGCCTGGTTGCGCACGGCGTCGTCGGGCAGGCCGAACTCCTCGCGGAGCGCGGTGGCCAGCGCGGGGGCATCGTCGGGCGCGACGCGGATCGCGAAGTCGTCGGCCCGCGCCTCGGGGAAGCTCGCGCGGAAGAGGTCGTGGCCGAGGATCGCCTGCCCGGAGGGATTGCCGTAATCCGAGTAGATGCCGACCAGCGGCAGGACGAGACCGGGCGCGAGCGTCACCGGATCGCCGAGCGACAGCCCCTCGCGCCGCGCCGCCTGCTCGTTCAGGAGGACGGCCTCCCCGGCGAAGAGCGCGTCCCACGCGTCCGGCGTCGCGGTCAGCAGTGGCCACGCCTCGCGATAGGTCGCGTGATCGACGACGCCGTAGACCTCGGCCGGCAGCCCGAAAAGGCGGATCTCGGCGGAGACGACGGGCAGCACTGCCTCGGCGCGCCCCTCGAGGAAGCGTTGCAGGCGCAGCCCCTCCGCCTCGTCGGCGGTGGAGACGTAGAGCTCCGCCGCGAGGCGCTGGTCGAGCCAGCCGGTGAAGGTCGCCCGGAAGGAGCCGACCATCGTGGAGACGCCCACATTGGCCGCGAGCGCGAGGAGGAGCGCCATGAGCGCGAGCGACAGCGCCGGAAGCTGCTGCCGCGTATCGGCGAGGAGCCACCCCGCGAAGGGCCCGCGCGCCGCACCCGACAGGAGGCCGAGGATCGCCGCCAGCACCACCGGCAGCCCCAGCGCCGCCCCGAGGAGGAGCGCGGCCAGTATCGCGAACCCGGCGAGAAGGCCGGTGCCGAGCCAGGCGATCCCGACGGCCAGCGCGAGGAGCGCCAGCGCCGTCCCCGCCTGCCGTCCCATCGCGCGGCCCGTCGCCTGCGCCCAGGCCCTCGGCTGTGCGGGCGCGAGAAGCGGCATCCGCGCCGTCCGCACCATCGCCTGCGCCGCCGCCGCCCCCGCCCCGAGCAGCGTCATGCCCATCGCCGAAGCCGCCCAGACCGGGTCGAAGGTCAGGCTGCCCGTCACCTCCGCGCCGTAGAGGCCGCGCAAGGTTCCCGCCACGCCCGGCATCAGCGCCGCCGCGATGGCGTAGCCGAGCACGATTCCCGCCGCCCCAGCGATCAGCGCCATGGCCGCGACCTCGAACCCCAGCGCCGTCATCAGCGCGCGGAGCGGCAGGCCCATGGCGCGGAGCGTGCGGAACGTCGCGCGCCGCTGCTCGAAGGCGAGGCCGATGGCGGCATGGACGATGAAGAGCCCGACGCCGAAGGCCAGAAGCCCGAAGGCGGTGAGGTTGAGATGGAAGCTGCCCGTCAGACGCGAGACATCGTCCGCCGCGTCGGGCTCCATCAGCCTCTGGCCGCTGTCGCCGGGCAGGGGCGGCAGGCCGCCCGGCTGCGCGGCGTCGATGAGCAGGTGGCTCGGGTCCTCCCGCCCGAGAAGGCGCGCGGCGGTCGAGATGTCGGTCAGCGCGGCGGCGGGCGGGATGCCCTCGGCGATGCGGAGCGGGGGAAGGTCCGGCGGCAAGGGTCCGTCCGCCGTCTCCGCCGACACCAGCAGCAGGCCCGGCGCGGTGAAGAAGGCGGCGAGGTCGAGGTTGCCGTCGAGCGCGGGCGCGCCGGCCTCCGCCGGGGCGGTCAGCGGGTCGATCCCGATCAGGCGCAGCCGCGCTCCACCCGCGCGGAGCTCGCCCGTCAGCACCGGCGAGACGAGGTAGCCCTGCCGCCTGAGCGCGACATAGGCCTGAAGCGGCACCGGCCCTCCATCCGCCGCTACCAGCCGCGCGAGGCGGTCCTGTCCCAGCACGCCCGCGGCTTCGTCGTAGCTCGCCCGCGCCTCGGCGTTGATCGCCTGCACCGCCGACCAGAGCGCGGTAGCGAGCGCGAGGCCGAGCCACAGCATGGCGAGCTGGAGCGGGTTGCGCCGCCAGTGCGACAGGAGGCCATGGAGCGCCGGGCCGAGCATCATCACGCCGGAAGGTCCGTGTCGAGCCGCCCGCGCGACAGCCGGAGCTGCCGCCCGAGCCGCGCGGCGAGGCGCGTGGAATGCGTGACCATCAGAAGCGCCGCGCCGGTCTCGGCCGCCAGCTCGAGAAGCAGGTCGAGAACCGCGTCGCCCGTCGCCTCGTCGAGGTTGCCCGTGGGCTCGTCGGCCAGGATCACGTCCGGACGCGCCGCCAGCGCGCGGGCGATCGCCACGCGCTGCTGCTGCCCGCCCGAAAGCTGCTCGGGGAAGCGCCGCTCGAGCCCCGCGAGGCCGAGCCGCCCGATCAGCCGTACATCGAGCGCCGGGTCGTGACGGCCCGAGAGCCGGGCCTGAAGCGCCACGTTCGCCGAAACGTCGAGGGACGGCACGAGGTTGAACTGCTGGAACACGAGGCCCGCGTGCCGCCCGCGCAATCGCGCCCGGGCCGCGTCCGACAGACCGGCGAGGTCCTGCCCCATGAGGCGCACCGTGCCCCCATCGGCCGTGTCGAGCCCGCCCGCGAGGTGGAGAAGCGTGCTCTTGCCCGAGCCGCTCTCGCCGGTCAGGGCCAGGGTCTCGCCCGCCTCGACGCGCAGGGACACGCCCGAGAGGACGGGCACGGGCCCCTCGGCGCCGGGATAGCGCTTGGTCACGGCGTCGAGGTCGAGGACGGCTTCGGTCATGGCCCGCATGTAGCAGGCGGGCAGGCGGCGCACAGCCCCGGTGTCACCGCGTCGCAATCAGGCGCGCTGCTCGGCCATCCAGTCGCGGACGCCGGCGGACACGGCGCGATGGACGGCGGCGCCGACCGCCTCGCCGACCTCGGTATGGAGCCCCGCATAGGCCGTCTCGCCCGGCGGTGCGGCGACCACGATGCAATCGGTTCCGGTGCCCGTCGCACGCCCGCCGGGCAGGTCGGGACCATGCTCCATCACGGCGGTGGTCCGCGCCTCGGTGGCGATGGACAGAAGCTCGACAAGCCCGGTGTCCGATAGCGGCGCATCGGTCACGGCGAGGAGGTTGATCGTCCCGTGGCCCGCGGACGGGACATGCCGACGCTGCCCGACCCGCTCGGCGTTGGTCAGGCCCACGGTGGCGAGGCAGGTGGCCGATGTGCGATCCGAACATGCGGATTCGAGCCTGAATTGCGCCAGATCGCGCGAGGTCAGGAGGCCCACGGCATCGCCCTCGCCGCGCGCGTGAAGCGCTCCGGCCAGCCAGCCAAGGGCGTCGAACGTCTCCGTCAGGTCGGCGTTGCGCACCTCGCGCCAGATGACGCGGTCGGTCGTCGCGAAACCCGGCCGGTATGGCGCCCAGCTCAAGGCGCGCATGGGCGCGGGCAGGCGCGCGGTCAGCCAGGGCGGATCGAGCCGCACGTCGATCACCCGATCACCTCGAGCGGCTGGAACACGAGGCCGTCGGGCCCCTCCGACAGGTGCGCGCGGATGCCGAAGACGGTGGCGAGCCGCTCGGGCGACAGAACCTCCCTCGGCGGGCCGTCCGCCTCGATCCGGCCGCGGTGCATCAGGATCAGCCGCGTGCAGTGCCGCGCGGCGAGGCCGAGATCGTGCAGCGACACGAGGACGCAACGCCCCTCGCGCGCCAGCGTCGCGAAGCGCCGGAGCGCGCCGATCTGGTGGCCGGGATCGAGGCCCGCGGTGGGCTCGTCGGCGAGGATCAGGGGCGTCTCCTGCGCCAGGGCGCGGGCGATGAGGACGCGCGCCTGCTCGCCGCCCGAGAGCTCGGTGGCGGGCCGGTCTCCGAAGCCCGCGAGGTCCATCGCGGCGAGCGCCTCCGTGACCGCCGTCTCGTCCTCCGGCCCAGGCCGCTGTCCGCCCGCGAGGTGCGGCACCCGGCCGAGCATGACCAGCGTACGCACCGCCACGGGCCAGGCGATCTCGCGCGATTGCGGCAGCCAGGCGACCCGTCGCGCGCGCTCGGCCGGGGCGAGGCGGGCCAGCGAGCTCTCCCCCTTGTGCGGCAAGAGGCCGAGCGCGGCGCGCAGCAGCGTCGTCTTGCCCGCGCCGTTCGGCCCGATCAGTCCCACGAGCTCCCCCTCCCCGACCGAGAGCGTCGCGCGGTCGACCACGGGGCACTCGCCGCGAAAGACCGTCAGATCACCGAGCGACAGGAGCGTCATGCGAGCTGCCTCCGCGTCTTGTAGATCAGGTGCAGGAACAGCGGCGCGCCGACGATCGCCATGAGGACGCCGAGCTTCAGGTCGCGATCCGGCAGGATGAGGCGCACGGCGATGTCGGCGGCGAGCACCATCGCCGCGCCACCGAGCGCCGAGGCAGGGAGGAGCACACCGGGGCGCGCGCCGACCAGCGGCCGCAGGAGGTGCGGCACGACGAGGCCGACGAAGCCGATGGCGCCCGCCACCGCAGTCGCCGCCCCCACTGCCGAAGCCGTTCCGAGCACCACGAGGAGCCGCAGCCGCCCGAGCCCGATCCCGAGCGAGGCCGCCGCGTCCTCTCCCAGCGTCAGCGCGTCGAGGCCCCGCGCGGTGAGCGCCAGCATCAGCCAGCCCGCCGCCATGAAGGGAAGCGCGATCCAGACATGGTGGAAGGACCGGTCGGCGAGCGAGCCGAGCATCCAGAACACCGTCTCGGACACCGCGAAGGGGTTGGGCGACAGGTTGAGCGCCAGCGAGGTCAGCGCGCCCGCCAGCGCCGAGATGGCGATCCCCGCCAGGATCAGCGTGAGCGACCCGCCCCGCGGCCCCGCAAGCGCCAGGATCAGCAGGACGGCGACAAGCGCGCCCGCCAGCGCCGCGACGGGCAGCGCAAGCGCGAAGCTCGCCGCGAAGCCGGTCTGGAGAGCGATCACCGCGCCCAGCGCCGCCGAGCCCGAGACGCCGATCAGACCCGGCTCCGCGAGCGGGTTGCGCAGGTAGCCCTGGAGCGCAGCGCCCGCGAGCCCCAGCGAAGCGCCGACCATCACGGCCAGGATCGCGCGCGGCAGGCGGATTTCGCGCATCACGAGGGTCACGGCCTCGCCCTGCCCGGTGACGAGCGCGCGGAGGCTCTCGCCGGGGCCGAAGCCCGCGGGCCCGGTCAGGAGCGACAGGAGGAAGAGCGCTGCGACGACGAGGGCGAGACCGGCGAAGAGGGCGCGCGGGCTCATTCGCCCGCCTCGATGCCGGCGCGCACCGCGGCGAGGTCGGCCAGCGCGCCGGTGACATGCGGCGTTCCGCAGACCCAGTCCGGGCCGCTCGTCATGCCGGCGGCGCCCGAGACCAGCGTGCCGAGCGCGGGGTGGCGCAGGATCTCCTCCGAGCGCGAGGCGCCTGCATAGGGCTCGGACCCGATGACGAGATCGGGCGCGGCGAGAACCAGAAGCTCGAGCGCCACGCGGCCCGAGGCGTCGCGGCCAAGCTCCTCCACGATATGGGTGAAGCCCGCATGGGTGAGCATGTCGTGGCTCAGCGACCCGGTGCCGAGGGTATAGCCGTTGGGGTAGTAGAAGGCCGCGCGCGGACCCTCCGGTGAACCTGCGAGGACAGCCAAATCAGTCTCGAACCGGCCAATCAGAGCCTGTCCCTCCGCCTCGCGGCCAAGAAGCGCCGCGACCTCCATGACGCGTTCGGGAATGTCCTCGAGGCTGTCGGCGACCTCGAGCTGCGCCACCTCGATCCCCAGGCCGCGCAGCATCGCGACGGTCACTGGATCGGACCAGACACCGGCCAGCACGAGGTCGGGACGGAGGAGAAAGATCTCCTCCGCCCCGCCGTGGTTGACCGGGTAGCCCGCCGCAGCCTCGTGCATGACGGACGAGAGCGGATCGCGGGCGATGGCGCTGACCGAGACGAGTTGCCCGGGTGCGGCCAGCATCATGGCGAGCTGATCGGTGCAGAGGTTCATCGACACGACCCGCGCGGGCGCGTCGCCGTGGACGGGCGAGGCGACGGCGAGCGCGAAGCCCGCCGCCGCCATCAGCCGTCCAGGCCGCTCAGAACCGCGAGCGGATGCCAATGTAGAACGCCCTGTCACTGGTGCCGTAGCCCCTCGCGGTCTGGTACTCCTCGTCGAAGAGGTTCTCGATCCGCAAGTAGACCTCGGTCGTCTCGGTCAGGCCATAGCCGATCTGCGCGTTGGCCAGTGTATAGTCCGCCAGCGGCGCGCCCCCTTCGACCCGGTCGGCGACGTGCTGGACGGTGAAGCTCCCGCTCCAGTCCAGTCCGAACTCGCCCGCGACCCCGAGCGTCGTGTCGTTCCGCGGAACCCGGACGAGGCGGTTCCCGTTCCGGTCCACCGCGTCCGTGTAGGTGTGGTTGCCGAAGAGCGTCAGCGCGTCGGTCAGCGCGTAGTCGGCCGTCAGCTCGATCCCCCGCGTCGTGCTGGTGCCGGGCACCTGGGTGTAGCCGCCGCCCGCGAACCCGATGAGGTTGTCGATCTCGGTGTAGAACAGCGTCGCGCCGAGCGTCAGGTCGCCCATGGTCTGGTCGATCCCGAATTCGAGGCTGAGACTCTCCTCCGGCACGAGGTTCGGGTTCCCGAAGGCGCCCGAGTAGAGCTCGAACAGCGACGGCGCGCGGAAGCCGGTGGCCAGCGCCCCGCGCAGGAGCGTTCCCTCCGCCGGACGCCAGGCCGCCGCGAGGCGGCCCGTGGTCTGACCTCCGAAGAGCGAATGCTCGTCGTAGCGGATCGAGGCCGAGAGGTCGAACTCCGGCGTGAGCGCCGCGAGGTATTCGCCGAAGATCGCGGTCGTGTCGACCGTCCCGCGGTCGCTGTCGGTCGCGAACTTTTCCCGCGTGGCGTCGATCCCGAAGCTGAGGCTCGCGTCCGCGCCGAGGTCGGCCGACGCGATCCACGAGAGGGTCGCGCGATCGCCCCGGAAATTCTCGGTGAAGCCGCCCGGGAAGAAGCGGTCCGTCCGCGACCCGCTCAGCGCCAGTTCGTGCTCGAGGCCGAAGGCGTCGAACCCCACATAGACCCGTGCGCCATAGCGCTCGGCCTCGGTCACGTCTGCGGTGTCGGCGAGGGTGAAGGCGGGTGCGGGGAATCCGTCGAACTCGCTGTAGCTGTCGATCCAGAACGCCGAGAAGCCGAGCGTGACGTCCTCCCCCGCCAGGTATTCGCCGGTCAGCGTCAGCGTGGTCGAGCGGTGGCCGTCCGCCTCGGTGTTGCCGGCGTTCTCGTCCGCCGCCGAGAAGCCCTCGGTCTCGAGCCGCGTGGCCGAGAAGGAGAGCGTGCCGAACTCCGACCGCGTGCCGACGCCGAAGGTGCCGATCCAGGTGTCGTAGCTTCCCGCCTCGAGGCCGAGCGTGACCTCGGTTCCGGGCGCGTCGGGCGCGAGGTCGCTGTCGATGCTGACGACGCCCGCGATGGCCTCGGACCCGTAGATCGGCCCCTGGCTGCCGCGCAGGATCTCGACCCGCGAGGCCGCGGTGCCCGCCAGCGCGCCGAAGTCGAAGCTCGTCTGCGTGCTTGCGGGATCGGTGATGTCGATGCCGTTCAGGTAGACCGGGATGTAGTTCGAATTCAGGCCGCGGATGCGCAGCGTCGTCTGGCTGCCGACCGGACCGTTCTGGCTGAGGCTGACGCCCGGAACCGTGGCAAGCCGGTCCGAGAGCTGCGCGTTCCCCGAGAAGGCGAGATCCTCGGCGCTCAGAACGTCGAACGTCACGCCGGTGCGGTCCCCGCCCACGGGCGTCAGGCCGACCGAAAAGACGATGTCGTCCAGCATGAAGGCGTCCTGCGCGGCGGCGGGCGCCACGCAGAGGGCCGCGACCGCAACCCCGGAAAGGAATCGGTTCATGATCCATGTCCCCCAGATGCAGGCGCGCACTCCGGCACCGCCTGCGAACTCGAAATTGTCCTTGAAGGGGAAGACCCTCCGCAGACGGTGAAGTTGTCACCACTACGGAAAGAACCGTTGCCCGTGGCGCCCTCCGCGCCCGGCCAGGGTGATCACTTCGGCAGGTCTCCTGACTTGCGGGTCGTCGCTCGAACCGGGCCTTCCCGGGTTTCCCCAGTGGCATGTGCCGGTCGCGCTCGCCGCTTACAGTTGCGGGGGCAGTCGCGGAATTTCACCGCGTTCCCTTTTCACCGGACGCCCTGGGACGCCCGGACCGAAGCACCCCGAGTCGTACGACCGGAAGGCGAGTCGGACAAGCCGGGAAGCGACGCCCGGTGGTCCGGACGCGAAATGCCGCACGGCGGTCGGTCGGGATTCAGATCTGCGCGAAGATCTCGCCGATGGCGGTCTTCAGCTGCGCCCGGTCCTCGGGACCGAGCGAATCGAGGAGATCGTTCTCGGCGTCGCGCGCCGCGGTCTTCAGGCGCAGGACCTCTTGCAGCCCCTTGGTGGACAGCCGGACCACGAGGCGCCGCCGGTCGGTCTTGTCGCGGATCACCGAGATGAGCTGCAGATCCTCGAGCCGCCGCTGCGCCCGGCTGACACGGGCGGCGTCCATCGCGGTCAGGATGCAGAGATCATGCGACGAGCAGGGCTGATTCGCCGGCAGCGCCATCATGATCCGCCATTCCGGCACCTGCAGCCCGGCCTCCTCCATCACGCGCTGGAACACGCGGCTGGCGATGACGGACATCTGGAACGGGAGATACTCGCCGAGGTCAAAGGCGAGGGATTGGGCCTGATCCTTCACGTGCACCAATCCTTTTCGGCAAGGAAGTTCGCCTTTGAGTTTAGCGCCCCCCTTCGGTTTCGCGCAAGAGCAATGTCAAACTCCGTGGACAGTTCTCTTGTCCAGCCCGCTTGTCGGCACAGGCCGCGGTGCTCGCCGCCGCCGCCGCGCGCGGGTTTCCGATGGTGGACGGGACCCGGCGCCGCACCGCCGGATTGCGACGCTTCGGCCGCATTTTGCGTCTTGCCGGGGTCCCGATCCGGGCGTATTGCCGTCCGCGGGACACCCCTCCCCAACGAGGGGCGCATATCTGAGAGGGTATCCAGAGATGGCACTCGACCAACCGGCGACGCGGCCGGCAAACCCGCGTTTTTCCTCCGGCCCCTGCGCCAAACCCCCCGTATTCTCGCTCGACAGGCTCTCCGGCGCCGCGCTCGGCCGTTCGCACCGCGCGAAGGTCGGCAAGGACAAGCTGAAGGCAGCGATCGAGGGCACGCGCGAGATCCTCGGCGTTCCGGCGGATTACCGCATCGGCATCGTGCCGGCCTCCGACACCGGCGCGGTCGAGATGGCGATGTGGTCGCTTCTCGGCGCGCGGCCCTGCACCATGCTCGCCTGGGAGAGCTTCGGCGCGGGCTGGGTCACGGACGCGGTCAAGCAGCTCAAGCTCGACGCGAAGGTCGTGACCGCCGGATACGGCGAGATCGTCGACCTCGCGACGGTCGATTTCGACACCGACGTGGTCTTCACCTGGAACGGCACCACCTCGGGCGTCCGGGTTCCGAACGGCGACGCGATCCCCGCCGACCGCGCGGGCCTCACCATCTGCGACGCGACCTCCGCCGCCTTCGCGCAGGACCTGCCCTGGGACAAGCTCGACGTGACCACCTTCTCCTGGCAGAAGGTCATGGGCGGCGAGGCGGCGCACGGCATGCTCATCCTCAGCCCCCGCGCCGTCGCCCGGCTCGAGAGCTACACGCCCCCCTGGCCCATGCCCAAGCTCTTCCGCATGACCAAGGGCGGCAAGCTGATCGAGGGCATCTTCGAGGGCGAGACGATCAACACCCCCTCCATGCTCGCGGTCGAGGACTGGCTTCTCGCGCTCGACTGGGGGCGCGCCATCGGCGGCCTGCCCGAGTTCATGGCCCGCGCCGACCGCAACGCGCAGGCGATCTTCGACTTCTGCGACGCGCGCGACTGGATCGCGAACCTCGCCGTTGATCCCGCGACGCGCTCGAACACGTCCGTCTGCCTGAAGTTCACCGACCCGCGCATCGTCGACGGCGCGGCCTTCGCCAAGGCCGTGGCCAGACGCCTCGAGGCGGAGGGCGCGGCGCTCGACGTCGGCGCCTACCGCGACGCGCCCCCGGGCCTCCGGATCTGGTGCGGCGCGACGGTGGAGCTTTCGGACATCGAGGCGATGCTGCCCTGGCTCGACTGGGCCTTCCACGCGGAGATCGAGGCGCAGGCCCGCGCGGCCTGAGCCTGCCTTTCATCTTTCTTCAAATACGCATGACCCGGCTGGCCCCCGCGCCGCCGGTCCGCAAGCAAGGAGTGCCCAGACATGGCCCCCAAGGTCCTGATTTCCGACAAGCTCTCGGACGCCGCAGTGCAGATCTTCCGCGATCGCGGCGTCGACGTCACCTTCGATCCCTCAATCGGCAAGGACAAGGACAAGCTCCTCGCCGTGATCGGCGAGTATGACGGCCTCGCCATCCGCTCCGCCACCAAGGTGACGGAGAAGATCATCGCCGCGGCGTCCAACCTCAAGGTGATCGGCCGCGCGGGCATCGGGGTCGACAACGTCGACATCCCGGCCGCGTCCAAGAAGGGCATCATCGTGATGAACACGCCCTTCGGGAACTCCATCACCACGGCCGAGCACGCCATCGCCATGATGTTCGCCGTCGCCCGCCAGATCCCCGAGGCCAACGCCTCGACCCATGCCGGCCTCTGGGAGAAGTCGCGCTTCATGGGGGTCGAGCTGACCGGCAAGACGCTGGGCGTGATCGGCGCGGGCAACATCGGCTCGATCGTCGTGGCCCGGGCGCTCGGCCTCCGCATGAAGGTGCTCGCCTACGACCCCTTCCTCGGCGAGGAACGCGCGCGCGAGATCGGCGCGACGAAGGTCGAGCTCGACGAGCTGCTGCAGCGGTCGGACTTCATCACGCTGCACGTCCCCTACACCGAGAAGACCGCGAACATCCTCTCGGCCGAGAACCTGCGGAAGACGAAGAAGGGCGTCCGCATCGTCAACTGCGCGCGCGGCGGGCTGGTGGACGAGGCGGCGCTGGCCGACCTGATCCGCGAGGGCCATGTCGCGGGCGCCGCCTTCGACGTCTTCAAGGAGGAGCCGGCCACCGAGAACCCGCTCTTCAACCTGCCGAACGTGGTCGTGACGCCGCATCTCGGCGCCGCGACGACCGAGGCGCAGGAGAACGTGGCCCTCCAGGTCGCCGAGCAGATGGCCGATTACCTCCTGACCGGCGCGGTGTCGAACGCGCTCAACATGCCCTCCGTCACCGCCGAGGAGGCGCGGATCATGGGCCCCTGGCTGAAGCTCGCCGAGCATCTGGGCGCCTTCGTCGGCCAGCTGACCGAGGACGCCATCGAGGAGATCGAGGTCGTCTACAACGGCATCGCGAAGGACATGAACCTGAACGCGCTGAACTGCGCGGCCATCGCGGGCGTGATGAAGGCGACGAACCCGGACGTGAACATGGTCTCGGCCCCGATCATCGCGCGCGAGCGCGGCATCGAGATCAGCACGACGACCCAGGACAAGACCGGGGTCTTCGACGGATACATCCGCCTGGTGGTCAAGACGCCGTCCAAGACGCGCTCGATCGCGGGCACCGTCTTCTCCGACGGCAAGCCGCGCTTCATCCAGATCAAGGGCATCAACATCGATGCCGAGATCGGGGCGCACATGCTCTACACGACGAACAGGGACGTGCCGGGCATCATCGGCACGCTCGGGCAGACCATGGGCGAGAACGGCGTGAACATCGCGAACTTCACCCTCGGCCGCTCGGCCCGCGACGGGGAGGCCATCGCGCTTCTCTATCTCGACGAGCCGCCGCCGGCGCATGTCCTCGACAAGCTGACGGCCACGGGCCTCTTCCAGCAGGTTCGGACGCTGCGCTTCGACGCCGCCTGATGCCGGGGGGGCGGCGCCTCGCCGCCCCCGCAACGCCAGGTCGCATGGACGCCGCCCGTGTCCCTGCGGTTCCATGGGCCCGACAAGTCAGGGAGGGCTTTCATGGAAGACGTGGTCATTCTTTCCGGTGCGCGCACGGCCATCGGAACCTTCGGCGGGTCGCTCGCGGGCGTTGCGCCCACCGCGCTCGGCGCCACGGCGGCCAAGGCCGCGCTGGAGCGTGCGGGCGTCGAGGGCGCGCAGATCGGCCACGTCGCCTATGGCCACGTCATCAACACCGAGCCGCGGGACATGTATCTCAGCCGCATCTCGGCGATGGACGCGGGCATCCCCGACACCGTTCCCGCGATGAACGTCAACCGCCTCTGCGGGTCCGGGGCGCAGGCCATCGTCTCGGTGATCCAGTCCCTCGCGCTGGGCGATGCGGAATACGGCCTCGCCGGCGGCGCCGAGAGCATGAGCCGCGGGCCGCACATCCTCCAGGATGCGCGCTGGGGCCAGAAGATGGGCGACGTGCGCGCCCTCGACATGATGATCGGCGCGCTGCACTGCCCCTTCGGCACCGGGCACATGGGCGTCACCGCCGAGAACGTCGCGGACGAGCACCAGATCACCCGCGACGCGCAGGACGCCTTCGCGCTCGAGAGCCAGTCGCGCGCCGCGCGCGCCATCGCGGAGGGACGCTTCCGCGACCAGATCGTGCCGGTCGAGGTGAAGGTGAAGCGCGAGACCGTCGCCTTCGACACCGACGAGCACCCGAAGGCCACCAGCCCCGAGGCGCTGGCGGGTCTGAAGACCGTCTTCCGCAAGGACGGCACGGTGACGGCCGGCAACGCGAGCGGAATCAACGACGGCGCCGCAGCGCTGGTGCTGGCCCGCGCGGATGCCGCCGAGAAGGCGGGCCTGAAACCCCGCGCGCGTATCCTCGGCTATGCCCATGCGGGCGTCCGGCCCGAGGTCATGGGCATCGGCCCGGTTCCCGCGGTGCAGAACCTGCTGGCTCGGATCGGCCTCGAGATCGGCGACTTCGACGTGATCGAGTCGAACGAGGCCTTCGCGGCGCAGGCGCTGGCCGTGAACAAGGGCCTCGGCCTCGACCCCGCGAAGGTGAATCCCAACGGCGGCGCCATCGCGCTCGGCCATCCGGTCGGCGCGACGGGCGCGATCATCACCGTGAAGGCGCTCTACGAGCTGGAGCGGACCGGCGGGCGCTACGGTCTCGTGACCATGTGCATCGGCGGCGGCCAGGGCATCGCCCTGGCCATCGAGCGGGTCTGAGGCGGGCCGCGCAGCAGCGCGGTTAACCGGTTTTTCAGCGCGGACGCGCATGCTCGGCCCATCTGTTCTTGGGGTGGGCACGGCGTCGGGGATGTCACTGAGCGGGTTCGATGCGCGGCTGACGCAGGAGCGTCGTGCCCGGCTCCAGGCCGAGCG
>NZ_JBQLZP010000326.1:0-5114 GCF_052168335.1 Roseicyclus sp.
ACCTGGGCGGCCTCGATATCGCCGTGACCGGCATCCCCTTCGACCAGGCGGTGACGAACCGGCCCGGCGCGCGCCTCGGGCCGAGGGCGATCCGCGAGGCCTCGCTCCTTCAGCCCTTCGACCCGCCCTATGGCTGGGACGGGTATTCGCCGCTCGAGGCGCTCGCGATCCTCGACTACGGGGACATGGCGCTCGACTACGCGCACACGGCCGACGTGCCCGCCCGGATCGAGGCGCATGCGCGCGGCATCCTCGACGCCGGCGCGGCCTGCTTCGCCATGGGGGGCGACCACTCGGTGACGCTGCCGCTCCTGCGGGCGCACGCCGCCAAGCACGGGCCCCTGGCGCTGATCCAGGTCGATGCGCACACCGACACCTGGCCCGACGACGATCCCTCGCGCATCGACCACGGCACCTTCGCCTACAAGGCCGTGAAGGAGGGGCTGATCGACGTCGCGCGCTCGTCTCACGTGGGCATCCGCACCGTGGTGGAGGACAATCTCGGCATCCACATCCACGACGCGCGCGAGGTCCACGCGAAGGGCGCGGCCGAGATCGCGCGCCGCGTGCGGGAGCGGGCGGGGCGGGGGCCGGTCTACCTGTCCTTCGACATCGACGGGCTCGACCCGGCCTTCGCGCCGGGCACGGGCACACCGGTCTGGGGCGGGCTGTCCTCGGCGCAGGCCGCGCTCTTCCTGCGCGAGCTTGCGGGCATCTACCTGGTCGGCGGCGACATCGTCGAGGTCTCGCCCCCCTTCGACCACGCGAACATCACCGCCGTCGCGGGCGCGCATGTCCTTCTCGACCTCATCTGCCTCTGGGGCTGGACGCGGCGCTGAGGCCGCTGGACCGACTCGCGGCCTCGGGCTATGCGGATGGCACCGTGTTTCTGCCCGGAGCCCCTGACATGGTCCGACGCCGCCGGGACCGCGCCACAAGGACCGTCGCGCGCGACATCTCCTACGCCTCCTCGGCCGCCTCGCGGGGCGGGCGGGCGATGATCCGCGTGATGGAGAACGCGACCGGCCGCCTGACGCTGATCCGCCGCGCCGAGGGCTACAACGACGAGGTGCGGCAGGGTCGCGACTTCTGGGAGGTCATGGTCGAGCGCTACGGACTGCGGCTCGAGGTCGTCAGCGGCAGCCTCGACAACATCCCCCGCGAAGGGCCGCTCGTGGTGATCGCGAACCATCCCTACGGCATCCTCGACGGGCTGATGCTGGGCCATATCCTGTCGGCGGCGCGCGGCGATTTCCGCATCCTCGCGCACCGTGTCTTCCGCAAGGCGGACGACATCAACCGGATCATCCTGCCGATCAGCTTCGACGAGACCAAGGAGGCGCTGGCCCTCAACATCCAGACGCGGAAGGACGCGCTGGAGTATCTCGCGGCGGGCGGGGCGATCGGCGTCTTTCCGGGGGGCACCGTCTCCACCGCCGCCAGGCCCTTCGGGCAGCCGATGGACCCGGGCTGGCGCAGCTTCACCGCGCGGATGATCGCGAAGTCCGACGCGACCGTGGTGCCGATCTTCTTCGAGGGGCACAACTCGCGCCTCTTCCAGCTGATGAGCCACCTGCACACGACGCTGCGCATGGGCCTCCTGATCAAGGAGTTCCGCGCGCGCATCAACCAGCCCGTCCGCGTCGTCGTGGGCGAGCCGATCCCGCGCGCGCGGCTCGCGCCCTATCTCGGCGATGCACGGGCGATGATGGAGTTCCTGCGCGAAACCACCTATTCGTTGAGCCCCCGGCCGCTCGATCCGAGCGCGCGGGGCTTCGAATTCGAGGAACAGCATCGCGACAAGGATGCGCCGGGGCGGCTGATCGACCGGTATTGAGGGGCGGAAGGGACAGGCGGATGGCGGTAGGCGTTTTCGATTCGGGCCTCGGGGGCCTGACTGTTCTCGATGCGGTGACAAAGCGCCTGCCGGAGGTTCCCTTCGTCTATTTCGGCGACAATGCGAACACACCCTACGGCGTGCGCGATGCCGACGACATCTACGAGCTGACGACGCGCGGTGTGCAGTGCCTCTTCGACCAGGGCTGCGACCTGGTGATCCTCGCCTGCAACACGGCGTCGGCCGCCGCGCTGCGCCGGATGCAGGAGGGCTGGGTGCCCCGCGACAAGCGCGTGCTCGGCGTCTTCGTGCCGCTGATCGAGGCGCTGACCGAGCGCAAGTGGGGCGACAACTCGCCGCCGCGCGAGGTCGCGGTGAAGCACGTCGCGCTCTTCGCCACGCCCGCCACGGTCTCGTCGCGCGCGTTCCAGCGCGAGCTCGCCTTCCGCGCCATCGGCGTCGACGTCGAGGCGCAGCCCTGCGCGGGCGTCGTCGACGCGATCGAGATGGGGGACATGATCCTCGCCGACGCGCTGGTGCGCAGCCATGTCGAGTCGCTTCTGCGCCGGATGCCGAAGCCCGAGGCCGCGATCCTGGGCTGCACGCATTACCCGCTGGTCGAGGAGGTCTTCCGCGAGGCGCTCGGCCCCGAGGTCGCGGTCTACTCGCAGCCGGACCTCGTGGCGGCCGCGCTCGCCGACTACCTGGCGCGGCACCCCGCCATGGTCGGGCCTGGAACCGAATCGAGGTTTCTCACCACCGGCGACCCCCGGCGCGTGGCCTCCAAGGCCACCCAGTTCCTGCGCCGCCAGATCGCCTTCGAGGCGGCGGATGTCTAGACGGGCCTGTGGATGGATCTGGGGTCGCTTCTGCACGCCCCGGTTGTAATTCCAAAAATTAACCACGTAAAACATGGCCTTGGGAAATCCGGTTGAAGCTCCGGGGTGGTGTCGAGAAGTCCGGTGCTGTCGACGCGGGTGGCGCGTCTCCCTGTCCACTCGACTTGACGGCCATCCTGCCCCAAATGAAGGGAAGGTCCCGGACAGGAACGGCGGCGACAGGCCCACAGGAGCATGTGAGTAACCGATGCGCGGCTTGAAGAAACAGAGACGTATCCAGATCGTGATCCTCGCCGTCGTGGCGCTGGCGCTGTCCACCGCGCTGATCGGATATGCCATGCGGGACGGGATCAACTTCTTCCGGGCGCCCTCCGACGTGGCCGAAGCACCGCCGCCCGCGACCGAGGTGTTCCGCATCGGCGGCCTCGTCGAGGAGGGGACGCTGGTGCGCGGCGAGGGCGAGACGATCAGCTTCAAGGTCACCGACGGCGGCGCCTCGATCCCGGTGACGTACACCGGCATCCTCCCCGACCTCTTCGGCGAGGGCGAGGGGATGGTCGGCACGGGCCGCCTCGTCGACGGGGTGTTCCAGGCGACCGAGATCCTCGCGCGCCATGACGAGACCTACATGCCCGAGGAGGTGATCGACGCGCTGCAGGCGCAGGGCGTCTACCGCCACTACGAGGGCGAGGACCCGGAGAGCTGATCCGGGGGCGCTTGCCCGCGCGTTAGCGCTTTCTTCACCCTGCCATGGTGCCATGCCGGTCATCAGAAACCGAGCATGGAGGGCGGGCCATGCTGTCGGTTCGCGACATCGCAAAGGACATCGTCGCCCGGGAGGGCGGCTTCGTGAACGATCCCGACGATCCGGGCGGCGCCACGAAACACGGCGTCACCATCGGCACGCTGCGGCGGCTCGGGCTCGACCTCGACGGGGACGGCGACGTGGACACGGCCGACGTCCGCGCCGTCACGCCCGAGATCGCGACCGACCTCTTCGTGGAGCACTACTTCACCCGCCCCGGCATCGGTCGCCTGCCCGAGGCGCTGCAGGCGACCGTCTTCGACATGTACGTGAACGCGGGCGCGAACGCGGTCCGCATCCTCCAGCGGCTCCTGCGGGACATGGGCTTCGACATCGCGGTCGACGGCGTCATCGGGCCGCGGACGCTGGGGGCCGCGCGGGCGGCGGAGGCGCGGGCGGCCGCACACCTCGCCGACGCCTACGGGATCGCGCGGCGCAACTACTACTACCGCATCGGCGACCGGCGCGCGGCCAGCCGCAAGTACGCCCGCCGCCGCGACGGCGGCAAGGGCGGCTGGATCCTGCGCGCCGAGGCCTTCATCTCGCCCCGCTACCACCTGAGCGAGGCGCAGCACCGCGAAAGGACAGCGGCATGGGACTGATCGGACGCGCACTGGCTTCGGGCGCGCTCGCCACGGCGGGCGAGGCGGCGGAGGGGCTCTCGGAGGTCTTCGTCGCCAACGCGACCCGCGAGATGGAACT
Organism: Roseicyclus sp.; assembly: GCF_052168335.1. Taxonomy (GTDB): domain Bacteria; phylum Pseudomonadota; class Alphaproteobacteria; order Rhodobacterales; family Rhodobacteraceae; genus Roseibacterium. The sequence continues at coordinate 4,184 of NZ_JBQLZP010000326.1, forward strand.
GTCGCACGAGGCCTATCGTCTCGCGCTCGAGGCGGCGGCGGAGGAGTTCCGCCACGCCGGGCTCTCGGGCTACGACCGCTTCGTGAACGGTCTGAACCGGCTGCCGCGCCCCTTGATGGCGCTCGGGACCATCGGCCTCTTCAGCTACGCCATGGCGGACCCCGAGGGCTTCTCGGCGCGGATGGTGGGCCTCGGCGAGGTGCCCGAGCCGCTCTGGTGGCTTCTCGGCGCGGTCGTGGGCTTCTACTTCGGCGCGCGGGAGTTCCACTACATGCGCAGGCCCGCCATCGGTTCGGCGCAGACGGCGCGGGGCGGTCTTCTCGGCCTCTTCCGCCGCCGCCCGGCCGAAGCGCCCGAGGAGAACCCGGCACTGTCGGACTGGCGCGCGGCGACGCGGGGGCAGGGGGCGGGCTGACATTCCCGCGCGGCTCCCGCTATAACGCCCGGACCTGCGACCCCCCGGGAGACGGCACATGACGCGGAACGCACTGGCGCGGCTCGACCCCGCGCGGCTGGCGATCTTCCTCGACTTCGACGGCTGCCTCGTGGACATCGCGGCGCGCCCGCAGGACACGGTCGTGCCGCATCCCCTGCCGCCCATGCTGCGGCGTCTGAACCGCCGGACGGGCGGCGCGCTCGCGCTCGTCTCGGGGCGGCCGGTGGCGGAACTCCGGCGCTTCGTGCCGGGGCTCGACCTGATGCTCTGCGGCTCCCATGGGGCGGAGCGGGCGCGCGGCGCGGGCCCGGTGGCGCGGCTCCCCGTGGATCGCGCGGCGCTTGGCGCGGCGGCGGCTGAGGCCGAGGCGCGCGTGGCAGGCGTCCGCGGCCTCCTGATCGGGCGCAAGCCCGTGGGCCTCGGCCTGCACTACCGCGGCGCGCCCGCGCGGCGCGGGGAAATCGAGGCTATGGCCGCCGACCTGCTCGCCGCGCT
>NZ_JBQLZP010000327.1:0-3332 GCF_052168335.1 Roseicyclus sp.
TCGAGGAGGCGCTGCGCACCGGCTACCTCCTGCACCCCGACGCCATGCGCGAGATCCAGGCCCGCATCCACACGATCGACGACGCCATGCGCCGCGACCCGGAGGCGGTGGGCATCTTCCTCGACCTGCTGCTCAAGCACGGCAACCCCGAGCGCGCGCTCCGCCGGATGAACGAACTCGGCGTCCTCGCGGCCTTCCTGCCCGAGTTCGGGCCGGTCGTGGCGATGATGCAGTTCAACATGTATCACAGCTACACGGTGGACGAGCACACGATCCAGGTGATCTCGACGCTCGCGCAGATCGAGCGCGAGGAGCTGATCGAGGAGCTTCCCGTCGCGAGCCGCATCCTCAAGGCCGGGGTGAACCGCAAGGTCCTCTATGTCGCCTGCCTCCTGCACGACATCGGCAAGGGCCGGAAGGAGGACCACTCCATCGTCGGCGCGCGGATCGCGCGGGCGGTCTGTCCGCGCCTGGGGCTGAAGCAGGCGGAATGCGACACGGTGGAATGGCTGGTGCGCTATCATCTCCTGATGTCCGACATGGCGCAGAAGCGCGACATCTCCGACCCCCGCACGGTGCGCGACTTCGCCAAGGCGGTGAAGACGCGCGAGCGGCTGGAGCTGCTGACGGTCCTCACCGTCTGCGACATCCGCGGCGTCGGACCGAACACCTGGAACAACTGGAAGGCGACGCTTCTGCGCGGCCTCTACCGGGCGACGGCGACCGCGCTCGAGACCGGGCTGGAGGACCTCAACCGCGAGAAGCTGGAGGGCGAGGGCAAGCGCGCGCTCCGCGAGGCGCTGGCCGACTGGCCCAAGTCCGACCTCAAGACCGAGATCGACCGCCACTACGGCCCCTACTGGCAGGGCCTCGACCTCGCCACGCAGGTCACCTTCGCCGAGATGCTGCGCGGTCTGAAGGACGACGAGATCCGCATCGACACGCGCCAGGACGAGGACCGGGACGCCACCCGCGTCTGCTTCGTCCTGGCCGACCATCCCGGCATCTTCTCGCGCCTCGCCGGCGCCCTCAGCCTCGTCGGCGCCAACGTGGTGGACGCGCGGACCTACACCTCGAAGGACGGCTTCGCCACCGCCGTCTTCTGGGTGCAGGACGCCGAGGGCAACCCCTACGAGGCCGCGCGCCTGCCGCGCCTCAAGGGCATGATCGGCAAGACGCTGAAGGGCGAGGTCATTGCCTCTAAGGCGCTCGAGGGCCGCGACAAGATCAAGAAGCGCGAGCGGCCCTTCGACGTGCCGACCAACATCACCTTCGACAACGACGGCTCGGAGATCTACACGATCATCGAGGTCGACACGCGCGACCGCCCCGGCCTCCTCTACGACCTGACCAAGACGCTGGCGGCCTCCAACATCTACATCGCCCACGCCGTCATCGCGACCTACGGCGCGCAGGTGGTGGACGTCTTCTACGTGAAGGACATGTTCGGCCTGAAGCTCTACACCAAGGCGCGGCAGGAGAACCTCGAGCGCAAGCTCCGGGACGCCATCGCCCGCGTCGCCGAACGGGCGGGCGCCTGAGCGTGGCCGCCGCCCGGCCGATCCGCCTCGTGACGGGCTTCGTCACGGTGGGGTTCTGGACGCTGATGAGCCGCGTCCTCGGCTTCGCGCGCGACATCCTGATCGCGGCCTATATCGGCGCGGGGCCGGTGGCGGAGGCCTTCCTCGTCGCCTTCTCGCTGCCGAACATGTTCCGCCGCTTCTTCGCCGAAGGCGCGTTCAACACCGCCTTCGTGCCGCTCTTCTCCAAGAAGCTCGAGGCGGGCGAGGACGCGCACGACTTCGCGCGCGACGCCTTTTCGGGGCTGGCCGCGATCCTCGTCGTTCTGACGGTCCTCGCCATCGTCTTCATGCCGGCGCTCGTGCTCGCCATGGCGGCGGGCTTCGCGGGGGACGTGCGCTTCGCGCTTGCCGTGGACTTCGGGCGGATCGCCTTCGCCTACATCCTCTTCATCTCGCTCGCGGCGCTCCTGTCGGGCGTGCTGAACGCCTCGGGCCGTTTCGCGGCGGCGGCGGCGGCGCCGCTCCTTCTCAACGTCGTCCTGATCGTCGCGCTCGTCGCGGCGGAGCGGGGGGCCTTCCCGAACGTCGCGGTGGACGTGGGCACGGTCGAGGGGGCCGAGGGCCTTCTCGTGCGGCACGGCACGCTCCTGACCTGGGGCGTGCTGGTGGCGGGCATCCTCCAGGTCGGCCTCGTCTGGATCGCGGCGGCGCGCGCGGGCTTCCGCCTCGTGCCGCGCCTGCCGCGCCTCACGCCCGACATGAAGCGCCTCGCCATCATCGCCGGGCCCGCCATGCTCGCGGGCGGGGTCGTGCAGATCAACCTCCTCGTCGGCCGCCAGGTCGGGAGCTTCTTCGAGGGGGCCATCGCCTGGCTCTCCTTCGCCGACCGGCTCTACCAGCTCCCCCTCGGCGTGGTCGGCATCGCGGTGGGCGTCGTGCTCCTGCCGGACCTCGCGCGGCGGCTCAGGGCGGGCGATGCCACGGGCGGGCGCGATGCGCTCTCCCGCGCGGGCGAGATCTCGATGGCGCTGACGATCCCGGCGGCCGTGGCCCTCGTGGTGATCCCGGTGCCCATCGTCTCCGTCCTCTTCGAGCGCGGCGCCTTCGGGGCGGACGACACGGCCGCGACCGCGCTCGCGCTCGCCGTCTACGGGGCGGGCCTCCCGGCCTTCGTCCTCCAGAAGGTACTCCAGCCGCTCTACTTCGCGCGCGAGGACACGCGGACGCCGTTCCGCTACGCCCTCGTCGCCATGGTGGTGAACGCGGTCGCGGCCGTCGGCTTCGCCTGGCTCCTCGGCTTCATCGGCGCGGCGCTCGGCACCACGCTCGCGGCCTGGACGATGGTGTGGCTCCTGCTGCGCGGACGGCGGGGCATGGGCGAGGAGGCGACCTTCGACGACCGTTTCCGCCGCCGCATCGGGCGCATCGTGCTCGCCTCGCTCCTGATGGGCGCGGGCCTCTGGATCGGAGTGCTCGTCTGGGGGCCGCTTCTCGGGCTGCCCGGCTGGCGCTACGTCGCGCTCGCCATCCTGATCTTCGGCGCGATCCTGGTCTACGGCCTCCTCGGCCAGCTTCTCGGAGCCTTCCGCCTGGGCGAGTTCCGCCGCGCGCTGAAGCGCTAGCGCTGGCGGAGCCGGTCGAGCGCGCGCCGCCAGCCGCCGGGGCTGACCACGAAGGACAGGAGGAACCCCGCGACGAAGCCCGAGAGATCGGCCACCACGATGCCGAAATCCCCCTGGATCACTCCGAAGAGAAGCTGGGTCGCCAGAAGCGCGCCGATCAGCCCGAAGGCCTGCATCCGGTTGCCGC
>NZ_JBQLZP010000328.1:0-4303 GCF_052168335.1 Roseicyclus sp.
GGCCGGGCTGCGCCTCGCCGGGGCGCCGCGTCTCGCCCTGCCGCTCGCCCGCGCCGCGGCGGAGGGGACGTTGCGGCGGATGCAGCGCCACCGGCCCGCGGCGCGGGACGACCGGCTGACGCTCGCGGTGCATTCCCGGAACGGCGGCTTCGCGGTCCCCGAACGCCCCGAGGACTGGGACGGGCCGCTGGCCGCGTCGCTGGCCGCACGGACGGGGGCGGCGCCGATGGACCTGCGCGCGGAGGGGCGTCCGGGGCTCGAGGCGCTGGGCTACGTGCCGGGCTGGCGCAGCGCCGACCTGATCGCGCCGCGGGACGGCTGGAAGGAGGAGGATCTGCGCCGGATCTCGACCCTGCCCTGGCCGGTGCGATGTCTCGATCCGGAAGACGCGGGGCCCGAGAACCGTCCCGACGCCGTCGCGGGGGCCTGAGGCTACTGCGCCGACCGGGGCGCGTCCTCGACCGGCGCCGACCGGTCCTGCACACCCGGCGCAGGCGCCCTGCGGGTCGCCTCGGCTTCCTTCGGCGAAAGGTGCGTGAGCAGGATGATCCAGAGCGCGTAGACGGCCTGAAGCACCACGAGCGTGCCGAGCACGCGCAGGACGATGATGCCCGCCCCGTAGCCCTGGAAATAGGTCATCGCGCCGATCGCGAGCGCGACCGCAACGTTCACAAGGAAGAACAGGCCAACATGCATCGTCGTCTCCGCCGCTCCCCCGACCCGCGTGCCGACGATACTATGGGAAGTCTTGGCGAAAGTAAGCCGCGCATGTGGTCTTTCGGCCCGAGCTTTGTCGCGCCCGCGCCTAAAGCAGGGCCCCCCACGGCTCGCGCCCGCGGGCGGGAAGAGGCACGCCGTAGCGCGGCAGGCGCCGCAGCCGCACGCGGGTGAGCACCACGCCGAAGACGCGGCGGCGCAGCTCGGGCTCGTGCTCGAGATAGGATTGCAGGAGCTTGCGCGGCGTCCGGCCCCAGGCGGCGGCGAGGAGCAGCACGTCGAAATGGCGCAGGAGGCCCTTGACCTCCGGCGCCTCGGTCAGCGGCGGCAGGTCGATGAAGACGTAATCGTAGCTCTCGCACAGGTCGCCGATCAGCTCGCCGAACTCGGGCATGAAGGACAGCGGCGCGGGCATGTCGTGGCCCGTCCCCGTCGGCAGCACGTCGATCTCGGCGCCGGGACCCTGCGCCAGCGTCGCGGCGAGGGTCTCGCGGCCCTCGAGCACGTCGAGCGTGCCGGGCGCCGCGCCGAGGCCGAGCCGCCGCGTGAGCGTCCCCGCCTCGAGATCGCCGTCCGCGAGAAGGCAGCGCCGCCCGGCCTGCGCGGCGACGAGCGCGAGATGCGCGGCGAGGGGCGTCGTCCCCTCCCCCGCCGTCAGCGCGCCAACCGCGACGAGGCGGCCACCGCCGCGCGCGTCATGCCCCATGTCGATGTTGGCGAAGATGTTGCGGACGGCGCGGGCGGTCGCCGCATGGGACAGCCCGAGGAAGAGCGCCGCCTCCCGTCCACCCGGCGTCGCGGTCGCGGCCGCGTCCTCCGGCGTCGGCTCGGCCAGGTGCCGCGCGGGAAGGCCCCGCCGCGCGCTCCGCTTGCGTCCCGCGCCCAGCGCCGCCGCCCCCCGCGCGCCGAGCCGCCCCAGAAGGCCGCGCCCGCGCGCCTTTGGCACGTAGCCCATGAAGGGCAGCCCGAGCGTCGCCGTCACGTCGCCCGCCGTGCGGAAGCCGGTCTCGCGCGCCTCGCGCAGCACCGCGGCCGCGACGCCCAGCATCATGCCGAGAAAGAGGCCCGCCGCCAGCACCTGCCAGGCGCGCGGCGTGGCGGGGTCGCGGGGCGGAAGCGCGACCGAGAGGATGCGCCCGGCCGAGACGGGATAGGTGCTCTCGAGCGACAGCTCGCGATACCGGCTCTGGAAGCGCAGGACGAGGTCGTTCAGCGCCTCGGCCCGCTGCTCGCGGTCGCGCAGGCCCTGCTGGTCGGTCGCGCCGACCTCGAGGCGGAAGCGCTCGGCCTCCGCCGCGGCTGCGAGCGCGTCCTGACGCAACTCCTCGAGCCGCGCCTCCATCCAGCCCGCCGTCCGGTCGGCGGCGGCGACATTGGCGTGGATGCGGTCGCCGAGATAGGCCTCGGCATAGGCGTTGACGATGTCGGCGGCGAGCGCGGGATCGCTGGAGGAGAACCATATCTCCACCACGAAGCTGCGCCCGACGCGGGTGAAGACGGTGGCGTTCCGCAGCTGCTCCGCCGTCTGGAGACGGCGGCGCTCGGCCGCGAGCGCCTCGTCCACAGGACCGGCGGCAGGGGGCGCGGGTCTCGGGATCAACGCACGCACTGCGTCCTTCGCCCCGCGCAGCGTGTGGGACAGGAGGCTCGAGGGCGGCGCGAGGAAGTCGGGGTTCCGGTCGAGGTCCAGCGCCGCCACCACCTGCGTCGCCACCTCGAGCGAGCGCAGGATCTGCATCTCGTTCATCATGCCCGTGTCGCTGCGGGACGTGGGCAGGGCGGCCGAAATCTCCTGCGCGAGTTCGCTCTGCTGCTCCTCGATCAGGAGCGTCGCGGCCGCCTCGTAGGTCCGCGGGCTGGTGGCGTAGTGCACGAGGCCGAGCCCGAGGCCGAAGACGGCGCCCAGCGCGACCACGAAGGCCTGACGCCGCATGGCGAGGAGCAGTTCGGCCAGCGCCTCCTCCGGGCGGGGGCCCGCCGGCTCGGCGTTGAAATCGGCGCCGAAACCGCGCCTCGGTCCGAAGCTCTGGTTCATTCGCGCACCGTGCGCGCCGTGCCGTAGAGCGTGAGCGTCCGGCGCCCCGCGAGGCCCGCGACCACGCCCGCATGGAGGAGGCCGCGCAGGATCGCCCGGTTGCGCCGCGCCCGGTTCGCGGGGGCGCAGAGCGCGAGCCCCGCGCAGGCCAGCGCCTTGGCCGCGGCGAGCGGCAGCGCCCGCCAGCGCGGGACGCCATGCTGCCGCACGAGGAGCTGCGCATGGGTCTGCCCCATCCGGTAGCGCCGCCGCGCGAGCCAGCCGAAGTCGAGCCGGTCGGGCGGCACGGCCTCCTCCACCACCGCGTCGGGCGCATAGGCGATGCGCCCGCCCGCCCCGGCGATGCGCGCGAAATAGTCGGTGTCCTCCCCGCCCGAGCGCCCGAGCGCCGGGTCGAAGCGGAGCGCCCGGATCTCCGGCCGGGCGCGGTCGACGAGCGCGTTGCCGGCATAGCCCGTGCGGATCTCGCCGCCGGTCCAGACGGGCCGCGTGGCATGGACGCCCGCCGCGCGCATCCAGCCGGGCGCGCCCTCGGGATAAAGCGGCTCGACCGGTCCGAGCACCACCTCCGCCCCGCCGCCCCGCGCAGCCCAGAGCGCGGCGAGCCAGCCGGGACGCGCGATCTCGTCGTCATCGAGGAAGGCGACGAAGCGCCCCTCCGCCGCGTCGAGCGCGGCGTTGCGCGCAAGCGAGATGTTGGCGCCCGGCGCGTGCAGGTAGCGCAGCGTCAGGGGCGCACCCGGCGCCATGCCCTCGACGGCCGCACGCGCCGTGGGCTCCGCGTCGTTATCGACGACGAGGACGCGGACCTCGATCCCCAAGGGCACCTCCTGCGCGAGAACCGAGGACACGGCCTCCGCCACGGCGGGCCTGCGGTAGGTGCAGATGCAGATGTCGAGCCTGTCGGTCATGCGACCCCCCGCGCGGGGATCACGAGGCGCGACCAGAAGCCCATGGACCAGCTCAGGTGCATCAGCATCGCGACCGGCCCCGCGAGAACGAGCAGCGCCGAGCCCCGGCTCGCCGCCAGGGCGAGGCCTCCACCGAGCGTGACGAGCCCCCAGGCGAGCGCGGGCAGCGACAGGCCGAAGGCGACCGGCGCGAGCCAGGCCCCGAGGAGCATCGGCCAGACCGCGATCACCGCCGCCTGCCGCAGCCTCGGGCGCGACCGGTGCTTCGCGAGGTTCGCCGCCCGCCCGCGCCCGAAGTTGAAGTACTGCCGCGCCAGCGCCGCGACGCCCGAGCGCGGAAAGTACGTCACCTGCGTCTCCGCGGTCAGCCAGATCCTGTGCCCGGCCCGGCGCAGGCGGTGATCGAGCTCCGCGTCCTCGTTGTGCGCGAAGTCGGGGTCGTAGCCGCCGACGGCGCGGAAGGCCGCGATCTCCATGAGCGCGTGGTGCCCGTGGTCCACCTCCGTGCCGCGTCCCCGGCTCCGGTGGCTGGCCCCGCCGTTGCCGATGCGCGCGTTCTGCGTGGCGGCGTTGAGCCGCTGGAGCACGCCCTCACCCGCCGAGACCATGCCGACCACGACCGAGGCGGCGCCGCTGCGCT
>NZ_JBQLZP010000329.1:0-3302 GCF_052168335.1 Roseicyclus sp.
TGCATGTCCTGACGCTCTCGGCCACGCCCATCCCGCGCACGCTCCAGATGTCGCTGTCGGGAGTGCGCGACCTCAGCATGATCGGCACGCCGCCCGTCGACCGGCTGGCGATCCGAACCTACGTCTCCGAGTTCGACGCGGTCACCATCCGCGAGGCGCTCCTGCGCGAGCACTACCGGGGCGGGCAGTCCTTCTATGTCGTGCCGCGGATCGAGGACCTGCCCGAGGTCGAGCAATTCCTGCGCGAACAGGTGCCCGAGGTCACCTTCGTCACCGCCCATGGCCAGATGGCGGCGGGCGAGCTCGACGACCGGATGGTGGCCTTCTACGACGGCAAGTACGACGTGCTTCTCGCCACGACCATCGTGGAGAGCGGCATCGACATCCCGACCGCCAACACCATGGTCATCCACCGGGCCGACATGTTCGGGCTGGCGCAGCTCTACCAGATCCGGGGGCGGGTGGGGCGGTCGAAGACCCGCGCCTACGCCTACCTCACGACGAAGCCGCGCGGCAAGCTGACGCCCGCCGCCGAGAAGCGTCTGCGCGTCCTCGGCTCGCTCGACAGCCTCGGCGCGGGCTTCACCATCGCCTCGCAGGACCTCGACATCAGGGGCGCGGGCAACATCGTGGGCGAGGAGCAGTCGGGCCACGTCAAGGAGGTCGGCTTCGAGCTCTACCAGTCCATGCTGGAGGAGGCGATCGCCAGGATCCGCTCGGGCGAGGCGGAGGGGCTGCCGGGCGACGACGGGCAATGGTCGCCCACGATCAACCTCGGCGTGCCGGTCCTGATCCCGGAGGACTACGTGCCCGACCTCGACGTGAGGCTCGGGCTCTACCGCCGCCTCTCGCAGCTCGAGACGAAGGTGGACCTCGAGGGCTTCGCGGCCGAGCTCATCGATCGCTTCGGCGAACTTCCGCGCGAGGTGAACACGCTCCTTCTCGTCGTGCGCATCAAGGCCATGTGCAAGCGCGCCCATATCGCCAGGCTCGACGCGGGGCCGAAGGGCGCCACCGTCCAGTTCCACATGGACAAGTTCCCCAATCCCGCCGGTCTCGTGGAGTTCGTGCAGGAGCAGCGGGGCCTCGCCAAGGTGAAGGACAACAAGATCGTCGTACGCCGCGACTGGGCCTCGGAGGCCGACAAGATCAAGGGCGCCTTCGCCATCGCCCGGGATCTCGCGCAACATGCCGCGGCGCAGAAAACGAAGGCGGGATTGGCCGGCTGAGCGTTTTGCGGTAATGGCCCCTCAGGAAACGCGCCGAGAACGTGGGGAACCGAGGGACATGAGCAGACCTGCCGCGCGCGCACGGGGCGCAGGAGACACGGGCCTCGGCCGGGGCATCGAGCCGCCGCGCCGGATGCCGAAATGGGGATGGTACACCTTCCTCTTCTTCTCGGCGCTGTCGGCCGCCTCGGCCTTCAAGTTCGTGCCGCCGGGCCTGATCCACGGCTTCTTCCCGGCGCTCGGCGAGGGCATGGGGGGGGCCTGGGCCGCCTTCGTGGTGGAGGGGGTCAGCCGCGGCGCGGACCATGTCGCGCATCACCTCGCGAACGTGGGCGACACGCTGGCGGTCCACATGATCTTCGGCGGCCTCGCCGTGATCCTCATCCCGCTCCAGGTCAGCCGCATGTGGCGGCGGGGCGACCGGCGCAAGCACGCCTACCTCGGCTGGGCGCTGGTGCCGGTCATCACCATCGCCGCGCTGACGACGCCGCCCATCGCCTTCAACATGAGCTATCCGATGTGGTCCGAGGTGGGCTTCGCGCTCGGCTCGGTGGCGTGGTTCGGCGCGCTCGTCATGGGCATCTATTGGATCGTGAAGGGCGACCGCGAGAAGCACCGGCGCTGGATGGTGATGATGGCCGCGCTGTGCTTCGGGGCGGTGAGCTTCCGGCTGCAACTGCCGATCCTGCGGCTCTTCTTCGAGCTCGAGACGGTGTTTCCCTATATCGGCTGGACCTGCTGGGTGCCGAACGTGCTCGTCGTCATGTGGTGGTGGCAGCGCGACGTGGCCCGCGCCGAGGGTCGGCGTGTCGCCATGCCGCCGCCGGTCGCGCCCGCCGGTTAGGCTCAGCCGTCGGTCGCCTCGCGCGGCATCCGGCGCATCACGAGCCACGCCAGCGCCAGCGCCAGCCCGACGCCGAGGGCCACGGGCACGGCGGTTCCGTCGTAGAGCTGTCCGATCATCGCCCCGCCGAGCGCGCCGCCCACGGTGGCCAGCGCGCCCATGACCGAGGCGGCCGTGCCCGCGATGTGGCCGAGCGGCTCGAGCGCGAGCGCGTTGAGGTTGCCGATGGTGAAGGCCGCCGTCGCGAAGACCGTGACCGACCAGAGGAAGAAGATCGCGAAGCCCGCCTCCGCCGGACCGAGGAGGGCGAGCGCCGCCGCCGTCGCGAAGGCGGCCGCAGCCGAGACGGCGAGCCCGCCCCGGATCATCGGGCGCATGCCCAGACGCATCACCAGCCGCCCGTTGATCGGCGCGGCGGGCGCGGCCAGCAGCGCGATGAGCGCGAACCAGAGCGGAAAGCTCTCGGCCCGGCCATACGTGGTGTCGAAGACCTGCTGTATCGACGAGAGCGACCCGAAGAGGGCCGTGAAGATCAGCGTCTGGGCGACGATGGAGAACTGCATCTGGCGGTGCGCCAGCGCCTCGCGGAGGTCGGCGAGAAGCGGCCCCGCCCTGAGCCGCCGCCGCGCCTCGGGCGGCAGCGTCTCGGGCTGGCGGATCGTCAGCCAGCCGACCGAGAGGACGGAGAAGACGATGAAGGCCCCGAAGATCGCCCGCCAGCCGAAGCCCGCGATGATCGCCGCACCGATGAGCGGGGCCACCGCCGGGAAGAGCGTGAAGATCAGCATCGCGTAGGAGACGATCTGCGCCATCGCCCGGCCCGAATAGAGGTCCCGCACCATGGCGAGCGCCACGACGCGCGGCCCCGCCGCGCCGAGGCCCTGGAGCACGCGCGCGGCGAGCAGGAGCTCGAGCGAGGGCGCCACCAGCGCGAGGCCCGCGCCGAGAAGGTAGAGCGCCGCTCCGATCAGGATCACCGTCTTGCGCCCCAGCGCGTCCGAGAGCGGCCCCGCCACCAGCGTGCCGAGACCCATGCCGAGGACGAAGCTCGTCAGGATCAGCTGCGCCCGGTTCGCGTCCTCGGGCGTCAGCGCCGCCGCGATCTCGGGCAGGGCGGGCAGCATCGCGTCGATGGAGAAGGCCACCGTCGCGAAGATCGTGCCCATGAGCGCGATGAACTCGCCCTTGGAGAGGCGGCGGACCTCGGGCGGCGCGGCGACGTCCGGCCG
>NZ_JBQLZP010000330.1:0-2561 GCF_052168335.1 Roseicyclus sp.
GGGAGAACGGTGTGATGCTGTTCACCGTCTCGGGCGCGGACAGCATCACGCAGCTTCCGCACATGGGCTACATCGCGCGGACCCAGCCGAACTCGGTCCTGCAAATCCAGGTCGCATCCGAGTTCATGCTGCGCCAGGGCGCGACGGGCCTGGCCTGGATCGGGCCGCAGACGCCCTTCGCCCAGAGCTCCATCGACATCCTCGCCGCCGCCGCGAGCGGCGCGGGCATCGGCATGGAGAGCCTGATCTACGAGGCCGACAAGAGCACCTACCGCTCGGAGGTGGACACGATCCTGCGCTCGAACCCCGACTTCATCATGCTCGGCGGCTATGCCGCGGACACGACCGTGGTGCTGCGCGACATCTGGCAGGCGGGCTACGAGGGCATGATCATCGGGCCGGCCTACGCGGTGAACCCCTCTGTCCTCGAGACGCTGCCGAACGAGGTGACGGAAGGCGTCTTCACCTGGGAGGGCGCGCCCGACATCGGCAGCCCGGCCTACGCCAACGTGCAGGCCTCGCTCGGCGTCGACGTGGTCGATCCCTACTCGGCGCAGACCTACGACCACGCCAACCTCGCGGTGCTGGCCGCCGCCGCGGCGGGCGACGCGAGCGGCGCGGCGATCCGCGACGCGCTGCGCACCATCAGCCAGGGCGAGGGCGAGACGGTGGCCGACGCGCTGACCGGCCTCGGCGTCCTGTCGGGCGGCGGGTCCGTGAACTACTCCGGCGCATCGGGCCCCTGCGACTTCAACGAGATCGGCGACATCACCGGCACGCAGTTCCTGTTCAACCGGATCGAGGGCGGCGCCCCGGCCGAGTTCGAGCGCGCCTGACCCGACCCAGACCGGGGCCGCCACGCGCGCGGCCCCGGCCCATCCCTCGAAGGCCCATCACCCCGATGCTCGACCTCCTGCCTCAGTTCCTCGTGAACGGGATCATCACCGGCGCGCTCCTGGCGATCCCGGCCATCGGGTTCACGGCGATCTTCGCGGTGCTGCGCTTTCCCAACTTCGCGGTGGCGAGCCATGCCACCATCGGCGCCTTCGCGGGCTATGTCGCGAATGTCAGCTTCGGGATGCCGGCCATCCCGTCGCTGATCTTCGCCTTCCTCGTGGCGGGTGCGGTCGGCCTCGTCAGCGACGAGATCGCGCTGAAGCCCCTGCGCAAGCATGGCGCGCTCACGACCGCCATCGCCTCGATCGCGCTGACCATCGTGCTCGAGAACATCGTCCGGTTCTTCTTCGGCAACGAGCTGCGCGGCTACGACCTGCCGCTGGTGCGCGACATGCGCTTCGGCGACATCCGCGTGAACCCCCAGCAGCTCGAGAACATGGCGCTCGCCGTCGTCATCATGATCCTCGTCTTCGCGGCGCTGAAGTTCACCCGCATGGGCAAGGCGATGCGGGCCGTCGCCGACAATGCCGGCCTCGCCGACCTCAAGGGGATCGACGCGGTGATGGTGGGCCGCGTGGTCGCCTTCGCGGGAATGGGCCTCGTCGGCGTGGGCGGTATGCTGTTCGGGCTCGGCACCTCGATCGATCCGCTGACGGGCTTCCGCTTCATCCTCGCGATCTTCGCCGCCGCGGTGGTGGGGGGCCTCGGCTCCATCCCCGGCGCCGTGCTGGGCGCGATGATCGTCGGCATCGGGGAGGAGATGTCGGCCCTCGTGCTCGAGCCCGCCTACAAGTCCGCCGTGGGCTTCCTCGCCATCGTGCTCGTCCTGACCTTCCGGCCGCGCGGCCTCCTCGGCGAAAGGGCCTACTGATGCTGAGCTGGCTCTTCTCCGTCGCCACCTTCGCGGGGATCTACGCGCTGCTGGCGCTCGGGATCAACGTGATCTGGGGCATGGGCGGCATGATCAACCTCGGGATGGCCGGGTTCTTCGCGCTCGGCGCCTATGCCTCGGCGCTGGCGACCGGCGCGGGGGCGCTGCCGATCCCGATGGGCCTCGCGCTCGCCGCCGGCCTCGCGGCGCTGGCGGGCGGGCTGTTGTGCCGGCTGACGCTCAGGCTGCGGGGCGACTACCTCGCCATCGTGACGCTGGGCTTCTCGGAGGTCGTGCGCCTGGTCGCGGCCAACGAGATCTGGCTGACGAACGGCTCGGACGGGATCTCGGGCATCCCCGGCCCCTGGCGGTCGGACCTCACGCCCTTCCAGTTCAACATGCTGAACTGCGCCATCGTGACGGTCGCCGTCCTCGTCGTCTGGGCCATCACCGAGCGGCTGCGCCGGTCGCCCTGGGGCCGCGCGCTCCGCGCCATCCGCGACGACGACACCGCCGCCGCCGTGGCCGGCAAGAACGTCAAGCGCTTCCGCGTGCAGGCCTTCGCGCTCGGCGCCGCGATCCTCGGGCTCGCGGGGGCGTTCTACGCGCATTACACCAGCTACATCGCCCCCGACATCTTCCGCCCGCTCATCACGATCTACATCTTCCTCGCGCTGACGGCGGGGGGCACCGGCAACGCCACGGGGGCCGTCCTCGGCGCCATCGCCGTCGTCGCCGTGCTGGAAGGGAGCCGGTTTCTCGAGGGCTGGACATCCGTCCTCGGCGGGGTGGA
>NZ_JBQLZP010000331.1:0-4930 GCF_052168335.1 Roseicyclus sp.
CCCGCCACCGTTCCCTTCGTCGGCCCCGAGGCGCAGGAGCGCGCCCGGGGCACCGCCTTCGCCGCGCGCCTCGGCGCGAACGAGAGCGTCTTCGGGCCCTCGCCCCGCGCCGTCGTCGTGATGGCCGAGGCGGCGCGGGAGGCGTGGATGTACGGCGACCCCGAGGTGCACGACCTCCGCCACGCGCTGGCCGACCATCACGGCGTGACGGCGGAGAACATCGTCGTGGGCGAGGGGATCGACGGGCTTCTGGGATACATCGTCCGCCTCCTCGTCGCGCCCGGCGACGCCGTCGTGACCTCCGACGGGGCCTATCCCACCTTCAACTACCACGTCGCGGGCTTCGGCGGCGTGCTTCACAAGGTGCCCTATGACGGCGACCGCGAGGACCCCGGTGCCCTGCTCGCCAAGGCGCGGGAGACGGACGCGAAGCTCGTCTACTTCGCCAATCCCGACAACCCGATGGGCAGCTGGCACGACGCCGCCACCGTTCAGGCGATGATCGACGCGCTGCCCGAGGGTTGCGTCCTCGCCCTCGACGAGGCCTATTCCGACACCGCGCCCGAGGGGGCCGTGCCGCCGCTCGACACCGGCCATCCGCGCGTGATCCGCCTCAGGACCTTCTCCAAGGCCTACGGTCTCGCGGGTCTGCGCGTCGGCTACGGGATCGCCGCGCCCGAGTTCGTGGCCGCGTTCAACCGCATCCGGCACCACTTCGGCATGGGCCGCGTGGCGCAGGCGGGCGCGCTCGCCGCGCTCGCCGACCAGGAGCATCTGCGGGCGACCGTTGCGCGCATCGCCGCCGCGCGCACGCGGATCGGGGAGATCGCGCGCGCCCATGGCCTGACGCCGCTGCCCTCGGGCACGAACTTCGTCACCATCGACTGCGGCGGCGACGGGGAGCGGGCGCGCGCCGTCCTGCGCGGCCTCGTCGCGCGCGGGATCTTCGTGCGGATGCCCTTCACCCCGCCGCAGGACCGCTGCA
This sequence comes from Roseicyclus sp., assembly GCF_052168335.1. Lineage (GTDB taxonomy): Bacteria > Pseudomonadota > Alphaproteobacteria > Rhodobacterales > Rhodobacteraceae > Roseibacterium. Next base: position 986 of record NZ_JBQLZP010000331.1, read on the forward strand.
TCCGCGTCTCCTGCGGCACGGAGGCCGACCTCGCTGCCTTCGCCGCGGCGCTGCCCGGCGCGCTCGCCGATGCGGGGGCTGTCGCGGCGTCGTGACTTGCCTTTGCGAGACGCGGCAAACAGAGTTCGGCGCAAACTGGTCTGGAGCGACGCGAATGCCCTCGATGCCCCGAATTCTCTTCATTCTCCTTGCAGGCGCCACGCTCGTCGGAGGCGCTGCTTCCGCGGAGTCGCACGGCGCCCATGCCGGCCACGGGGCGCACGCCTCGATGGCCTCGACCGGCCCGGCCGAGGACGCCTTCCGCGCCGCGAATGCCGCGATGCACGCGGGTATGGACGTCGAATTCACCGGCGATGCGGACGCGGACTTCATCCGGGGCATGATCCCCCATCACGAGGGCGCGGTGGCCATGGCGCGGATCGTCCTCGAGCATGGCGACGACCCGGAGGTGCGCGCGCTGGCCGAGCAGGTGATCGCCGCGCAGGAGGCCGAGATCGCCTGGATGCGCGAGTGGCTGGCGCGGAACGGCTACTGAGCTCTTCCCCTGCGACAATTTGGCGCTATCTGCCGACGAGGTTCCCTTTCGGCAGGTCTCCCCAGGATGCATTTCCGGGTTCTCTACGCGCTCGCCATGGCGCTGACCGTGTTCGCGCTCTTCGTGCTCTGGGTCTGGACTGGCCCGGTGGGCATCATCCTCGCGGCGGGCATGACGCACCTGCTGCTGCGCTACGGCGAGACGCGGCGCGACGCGGAGAGGGCGCTGGCCCGCAAGACGGCCGACGAGGACCTGCGCCGCGCCTTCGACCGGCGCTGATCAGCCCTCGGCGATCACCTTCACCGCGGCCTCGAGGCCCGTCGGCCCGTGCGGGATGCCGAGCGCGGCCATCCCCGCCTGGAGGCTGCCGAGAACGCCCAGCACCATGTGCGCGTTGACGTGCCCCATGTGGCCGATCCGCAGGAAATCCTCGGCGTTGCCGCCCGGACCCTCCACCCCGCCGAGCGGGATGCCGAGCGTCACGCCCGCCTGCGCCGTCATCCAGTCGCGCATCCGCTTGCCGTTGCCGGGGCCGAAGTTCACCGTGGTGACAGAGTGGCTGCGCTTGGCGCGGTCGGCGATGTTGGGGCGGACGGGCCCCGCCTGTCCCCAGACCTCGAGCGCGGCCCAGACGGCGCGGGCGAGAACGGCGTGGCGATGCCAGACGGCCTCGATCCCCTCCTCCTTCACGATCATGTCGAGCGCGGTGCGCAGCCCGTAGAGGTGGTGCGTGGGCGCGGTGCCGTTGAAGTAGCGATAGAACTCCTGCGGGTTCGCGCGCGGCCGCCAGTCCCAGTAGGAGGTCACGAGGTCCGCCCGCTCCCGCGCGCGGTCGGCCTTGTCGTTGAAGAAGACGAAGGCCATGCCGGGCGGCGTCATCAGGCCCTTCTGACTGCCCGTCACCATCACGTCGACGCCCCATTCGTCCATGTGGAACTCGTCGCAGGCGAGGCAGGCGATGTTGTCGGAGCAGAGGAGCGCGGGATGCTTCGCGGCGTCGAGCGTGCGCCGGAGGCCCGGGATGTCGTTCTTCACGCTCGTCGAGGTGTCGACCTGCACGGCGAGGACGGCCCTGATCCGGTGCTCGGTGTCGGCGGCCAGCGCCTCGGCCACGCGGTCGAGGTCGATGTCGCTCCGCTGGCCGAAGTCGATCACCTGCGCCTCGACACCCATCGCCGTCGCCATCTCGCCCCAGCCGAGGCAGAAGCGCCCGGTGCCGAGGACGAGGATGCGGTCGCCCCGGCTGAGCGTGTTGCAGAGCGCGGCCTCCCATGCGCCGTGGCCGTTGGCGATGTACATGGCCACGTGATGCCGCGTGCGCGCGACGGCGCGCAGGTCCGGCACGATCCCCGCCACCATCTCCACCAGTTCGCCCGTGTAGATGTTGGGCGCCGGCCGGTGCATCGCCTGCAGCACGCGGTCGGGCATGACCGAGGGACCGGGAATGGCGAGGTAATGGCGGCCGTTGGCGAGGCTCGGCGTGTTGCTCATGCTGGGGGCTCCTCTCACGGGACCAAAGCGGCGTAGAACGGCGCCGGGGGAAGGTCAATCGTGCTCCCCGCTTGGCGCGGGGCGGCCACATCATTAATTGTGAAGCGAAAGTTTCGCGGAGGTGAACATGGCGGGCGAATGCGCGGCGGACCGCACGGTCCTGAGCATCTCGGGGGCCGATCGGGAGAAGTTCCTGCACGGTCTCGTCACGAAGGACGTGGGCGCGCCGGGGACGGGCCTCGTCTGGTCGGCGCTCCTCACGCCGCAAGGCAAGTATCTCGCGGACTTCTTCCTGCTGAACCGGGGCGAGGACATCCTCCTCGACGTGAAGGCCGGGCTTGCGGCGGGCCTTGCGCAGCGGCTGTCCATGTATCGCCTGCGCGCGGACGTGAAGATCGAGGACGCGGGGCTTCCCGTCGCGCGGGGTCTCGGCGATGCGCCCGACGGGGCCTGGCCCGACCCGCGGCACCCGGCGCTCGGCTGGCGGGCCTATGGCCTTGCGGGCGGCGAGCCGGCGATCGACTGGGACGCGATCCGCGTCGCGGCGGGCGTGCCCGAGACGGGCGTGGAACTGATCCCGAACGATACGTTCATCCTCGAGATGGGCTTCGACCGGCTCCACGGGGTCGATCACCGCAAGGGGTGCTACGTGGGGCAGGAGGTGACGGCGCGCATGAAGCACAAGACCGAGCTGCGAAAGGGCCTCGTCACCGTCACCGTCGCGGGCGAGGCCGAGCCCGGCACGCCCATCGAGGACGCCGAGGGCCGGAGCGTCGGCACGCTCCACACCCGCGCGGGCGGCGCCGCGCTCGCCTACCTGCGTTTCGACCGGGCGGAGGGGCCGCTGCGTGCCGGCGAGGCCGAGGTGACGTGGGACGGCGGGACGGGCGGCTGACAGGGCGCCGCCGCCCCGTTGCCGACGTGTTCGTGCCGCGAGGCCGGGCAACCCGGGTCTCGCCGGGTCTCGCACCGGCAGGTGGCTCGGCGCCGGGGGACACGCCTTCGGCCGGACCTGCCCCACGAAGACCGCGATGGACGTCGCCCACCCACCGTGCGATCCCCCCAGCGCCAGCCGTCAGAGGAGGAGCGACGCCGCCCCCTCGTGGCGCAGGAGCCAGACCTTCGCCTCGACCCCGCCGGGCGCGCTGAAGCCGCCGAGGCCGGTCGCGGACAGGACCCGGTGGCAGGGGATGAGGATCGGCAGCGGATTGGCGCCGCAGGCTTGTCCGATGGCCTGCGCGGGCGCGTCGAGGGCCTTCGACAGCTCGCCATAGGTCCGCGTCTGTCCGTGCGGGATGGCGCGGAGCGCATCGAGGAGCGCGCCCTGAAGCCCGTCGCGGCCATGCGCGAGGGGAAGGTCGAAAACCTCCCGCATCCCGTCGAAGTAGTCCGAAAGCTGCTTCAGCGCCTCGCCCAGCAGCGCGTCGGACGGATCGCCCGGTGCCGGGCCCCAGCCGCTCGCCACGATGGCGCCGTCCCGCGCCTCGACCCAGACCGGGCCGAGCGGCGTGGAAAGCCCGGCCCTCACACCTGCCGCGCCACCCACCACTGCGTCCCGCAGGGCGTGCGGAACCCTCCGCGCCGGTCGCCGTCGCCCCTCTCCAGGATTGGCTGCACCTCCTCGGCCCCGTGCTCCAGCGCGCGGGCGAAGACGGCGTCGGGGTCGGGGACGTAGATGTGGACCATGGCGGGCGGCCCGCCCTCCATCCCGCCCATCATCAGGACGGTGTCGTCGATCCGGCACTCGGCATGCTCCACGCGATCGCCGCTCCGGATCACGCGCAGCCGCTCCGCCCCGAAGACCGCCTCGCAGAAATCGAGCACGGCGAGCGGGTCGGGAACGATCAGGTAGGGTGCGAGGCTGGTGTAGCCGTCCGGTTTCCAGGTCATGGGCCGCGCGCAGGCTCGGCCCATGACCT
>NZ_JBQLZP010000332.1:0-2231 GCF_052168335.1 Roseicyclus sp.
TTCCTTCAGGGTGTGGCGTTCTTCGCGCTGAGCGTCGTCATCGTCATGGCCGCGTTCGGCGGGTTCGGGGTGCTCTGACCATGTCCAAGCGCTATGGCGGAGAATTCAGCCCGACAGGCCGCCGCGACCCGGCGCGCCCGCGCGAGAGCGTCACGGCCGAACGGCTCGAGGTGCCGAGCTTCCGCGGCCGCAAGCCGATGCGCCACGGCGCGAAGATCAACCTGCTCTTCTTCCTGCCGCTCATCGCGCTGGCGGCCGCGTTCACCAACGCCGAGGCCTCGGCCATGGCGGTCGACCTCGCGGGCGTGGCCGCCCTCTTCCTCGGGGCCTGGCTGACGCGGGACGGGGTGCGCGCCGAGGACGCCTTCGACGAGCGCAAGGTCGCGCGCCGCCCGGCGATCCCGCGCAAGCTCTTCGGCGCGGTCTCGACCGGGATCGGCGTGGGCCTCCTCGTCTGGGGCGGGAACTGGAACGCGGCGGCCGGCATCCTGATGGGCGCCGTGGCCGCGGCGCTGCACCTCGCCTCCTTCGGCCTCGACCCGATGAAGGACAAGAGGCTGGAGGGCGTGGACCGGGTGCAGACCGACCGCATCGCGCGCAAGATCGAGGAGGCCGAGAAGGTCCTGACCGAGATGACCGACGCCATCCGCCGCGCCCGCGACCGCCAGATCGAGGCCCGCGTCGAGGCCTTCGAGGACACGGTGCGCCAGATGTTCCGGCAGGTCGAGGCCGATCCGCGCGACCTGACCTCCGCCCGCCGCTATCTCGGCGTCTACCTCCAGGGCGCGCGCGACGCGACGGTGCAGTTCGCCGACCTCTACGCGCGCAACCGCGACCCGCAGGTGCGGGGCGACTACATGGCCTTCCTCGACGATCTCGAGACCAATTTCGCAAAGCGCACGCGCGCGATGCTGACCGACGACCGGTCCAACCTCGACATCGAGATCGAGGTGCTGAGAGAGCGGCTGAACCGCGAGAACCTGCGTATAGAGGGATGAAGACAATGAGCACGCAAATCCGCCAACAGGCCGAGGAGGCCGCCCGACTGGTCGACGAGCTGAACGCCGTCGTGCTGCCCGAGCCTTCGGCAGACCTCGTGCCCCTTCCCGCGGCCGACGCGCCGACCGCCGAGGAGATCGGCCGCCGCATGGCCGAGATCGACATGGGCGACACCAATTCCATCGTCTCCTTCGGCTCGGCCGCGCAGGCGGAATTGCAGCAGATCTCGCAGGCCATGCTCCAGGGCGTGAAGAACAAGGACGTGGGCCCCGCGGGCGATAGCCTGCGCGAGATCGTCGGCACGATCCGCGGCTTCTCGGTGGACGAGCTCGACCCCGGCCGCAAGCAGAGCTGGTGGGAGCGCCTCTTCGGCAAGGCCAAGCCGCTGCATGACTTCATGGCGAAATACGAGGAGGTGCAGGAGCAGATCGACCGCATCACCGACAACCTCCTGCACCACGAGCACGTCCTGATGAAGGACATCAAGTCGCTCGACCTGCTCTACGAGAAGACGCTCGCCTTCTACGACGAGCTCGCGCTCTACATCGCGGCGGGCGAGGCCAAGCTCGCGGAGCTCGACACGCAGACCATTCCCGCCAAGGAGGCCGAGGTTCAGGCCGCGCCGCAGGACGGGCAGGTCATCAAGGCGCAGGAGCTGCGCGACCTGCGCGCCGCCCGCGACGACCTCGAGCGCCGCGTCCACGACCTCAAGCTCACGCGGCAGGTCACGATGCAGTCGCTGCCCTCGATCCGGCTGGTGCAGGAGAACGACAAGTCGCTGGTGACGAAGATCAACTCGACACTGGTGAACACGGTGCCGCTGTGGGAGACCCAGCTCGCGCAGGCGGTGACGATCCAGCGCTCGACCGAGGCCGCGAAGGCGGTGCGCGAGGCGACGGACCTGACCAACGAACTGCTGACCCGCAACGCCGAGAACCTGCGGGAATCGAACCGCATGGTCCGCGAGGAGATGGAGCGCGGCGTCTTCGACATCGAGGCCGTGAAGAAGGCCAATGCCGAACTCATCGCGACGATCGAGGAGAGCCTCCAGATCGCCGACGAGGGCAAGCGCCGCCGCGCCGAGGCCGAGGCGGAGATGGTGAAGATGGAGGCCGAGCTGCGCGACACGCTCGCGGCGGCCTCCGCCCGGCGCCCGGTCGCGTCGGACGCGCCGCCGCCGCCCCCCAACACCTGCCCCGGCCAACGCCCGACCCGGCCCACGCTGGCCTGGC
>NZ_JBQLZP010000333.1:0-6742 GCF_052168335.1 Roseicyclus sp.
CAGAGGGGCCCCCGCTGCCTCGTCCTGTCGCGCGGATTCAGATGAATCCGTACTCCCTGGCGCGTTGCACCGCCTCGGCGGTGGTCCGTGCCATGAGCTTCTGCCTGGCGGATCTCAGGCGCGCCTTGAAGGCGCTTTCTGATATGCCGAGCTTGGCGGCGGCGGCGGCATGGCGGTCCCCTTCCGCGATGCATCTCAGTGCGTCGGCCTGCGCCCTGGACAGGCGCGCCGGCGGTTCGGACAGGTCGTGCATGCGCTGCACGATCCGTTGAATGTGTGTCATCTCCTCGTCGGTGAACTCGCGGTCGCCGCGACTGGCCCCGGCGATGGTGCGCGACGACATGGGGCCGATGGAAGCGATCATCCCGTAGACCAGCCCGTAGCCTGCGGATTCCGGCAATATGCCGAAGGGATCGGGAAGTCCGATCTCGCTCCACCGCCGGGTGCCCGTGTGGCTGAGGCCCCAGGCCAGCGTCGGATCGCGCAGCCCGTAGAGCTTGGCCGTGTAGACCTCCTGCCAGGCATCGGGATAGGTGTTCACCATGATCAGCGGTGAGACGTAGCGGATGTGCAGCCCTACTGCGAACCCCGCCGGCGCCGCGAGCGACAATTCGTGCAGGAGCAGGTCCAGTACCGGCGCTTTCGACATGACCTACCCAAAATGCAACTGGCTAAAGAGACATGGCCATTTAGACTAGTTGCCAATCCTTCGGTCAACTGGCGAGTTTGACGGCAATCGACGAGTGATGGTGAGATCATGACCAAAAGGATCGAGCACGATCTTTTTGCGCGTCTCATGCGTTTGTCGGCAAGGGAGCGCAGCGACATTCTGGAGTTTCTCGGCCAGTCGCCGGTATCGCCCGGGGATCTGGTCGAATGCTCCGCACTCACCGACGGAATGCAGAGACCGCCGGATGGCGGGACCGGAGCTGCACTTCGCCCGGCCCGACCTTGAAAACGAAGATCCCCGGCCTTGTGGCCGGGGATCCTGTCGTTCCGGGATGCGGAGTCGATCGCGGGTGGATCAATCCTCGCCGTCGAAAGCCTCTTCGGCCTCGAGGCGCGCGCGGTCGGCGGCGCCCTTCGCCTCGGGGTCGCGGTCCACGAACTCGATGATCGCCATCGGCGCCATGTCGCCGTAGCGGAAGCCGGCCTTCAGCACGCGGACATAGCCGCCCTGGCGCTCGGCGTAGCGGGGCCCGAGAACCTCGAAGAGCTTGGCCACATGCATGTCCTGCTTGAGCTGTGCCGCGGCCTGGCGGCGGGCGTGGAGGTCACCGCGCTTGGCGAGGGTGACGAGCTTCTCGATCACCGGGCGCAGCTCTTTCGCCTTGGGCAGGGTCGTCTTGATCTGTTCGTGTTCGATGAGCGAACCGGCCATGTTGGAGAACATCGCCTTGCGATGTTCTGCAGTCCGGTTCAGGCGGCGGTATCCGCGGGCGTGACGCATGGGTCGATCTCCATTTCAATGCTTTGTCCGGGTCCCGTGCGTTGCGGGACCCTCCTTGTTGGGGCGGAATGCCCGGGTCGAAAATTCGTACGAATTTTCGCATGATGCGAATTTTCGTACGAAAATTCGGGTCGGATCAGAAGTTGTCCTCGTACTTCTTCGCCAGTTCCTCGATGTTGTCCGGCGGCCAGTCGACGATGTCCATGCCGAGATGCAGGCCCATGCCCGAGAGCACTTCCTTGATCTCGTTCAGCGACTTGCGCCCGAAGTTCGGGGTCCGGAGCATCTCCGCCTCGGTCTTCTGGATCAGGTCGCCGATATAGACGATGTTGTCGTTCTTCAGGCAGTTCGCGGACCGCACCGAAAGCTCGAGCTCGTCCACCTTCTTGAGCAGCAGCGGGTTGAACTCCAGATCGTCCTCGTCGTCCGACCGGCCGGCCGATTCCGGCTCGTCGAAGTTGACGAAGATCGAGAGCTGGTCCTGCAGGATGCGCGCGGCATAGGCCACGGCGTCATCCGGCGTGACCGAGCCGTCGGTCTCGAGCTTCAGCGTCAGCTTGTCGTAGTCCAGCACCTGGCCCTCGCGGGTCGGCTGCACGTCGTAGGAAACCTTCTTGACCGGCGAGTAGATCGCGTCGATCGGGATCAGGCCGATCGGCGCATCCTCGGGCCGGTTCTTGTCGGCCGAGACATAGCCCTTGCCGGTCGAGACGGTGAGCTCGATGTAGAGGTCCGCGCCCTCGTCGAGGTGGCAGATCACGTGGTCCTTGTTCAGGATCTCGATGCCCGCGCTCTCCGAGATGTCGCCCGCGGTCACGACCTTGGGGCCGCGCGCCGAGATCGACAGGCGCTTCGGCCCCTCGGTCTCCATGCGGAGCGCGACGCCCTTGAGGTTCAGGACGATGTCGGTCACGTCCTCGCGGACGCCCGCGACGGAGGAAAACTCGTGCAGCACGCCGTCGATCTGGACGCTGGTGATGGCCGCGCCCTGAAGCGAGCTCATCAGCACCCGGCGCAGCGCGTTGCCGAGCGTCAGGCCGAAGCCGCGCTCGAGCGGCTCGGCGACGACGGTCGCCTTGCGCGCGGGATCGTTGCCGGGCTGGACGACCAGCTGCGTCGGCTTGATGAGCTCTTGCCAGTTCTTGTGGATCATGCGTCGCCTCCATTCCAGTGGCGCGGGGATCCGTCCGCGACACGCTCGAGGATCAAAATGACGTCGGCAGGCCGCACGCGGGAGCGCGGCCTGCCAGGAGATGTCCGGCGCCTCAGACGCGGCGGCGCTTGGGCGGACGGCAGCCGTTGTGGGCGATCGGGGTCACGTCGCGGATGGACGTGATCTGGAAGCCGACGGCGGCCAGCGCGCGGAGCGCGGATTCACGGCCCGAACCGGGGCCCTGGACCTCGACCTCGAGGGTCTTGACGCCATGTTCCTGCGCCTTGCGGCCCGCATCCTCGGCGGCCATCTGCGCGGCGTAGGGGGTCGACTTGCGCGAGCCCTTGAAGCCCATCGTGCCGGCGGACGACCAGGAGATCGCGTTGCCCTGCACGTCGGAGATCAGGATCTTGGTGTTGTTGAAGGACGAGTTCACATGCGCCACGCCGGCGGCGATGTTCTTCGAGACCTTGCGCTTTGCGGGACGACGATCGCGTGCCATTGGTCCTGCCCTCCCTTACTTCTTCTTGCCGGCGATGGGCTTCGCGGGGCCCTTGCGCGTGCGTGCGTTGGTGTGGGTGCGCTGGCCGCGCACGGGCAGGTTGCGGCGATGGCGCAGGCCACGGTAGCAGCCGAGATCCATCAGGCGCTTGATGTTCATCTGCACGTCGCGGCGCAGGTCGCCCTCGACGGTGTAGTTGGCGTCGATGTGCTCGCGGATCTGGAGCACCTCGCTGTCGGACAGCTCGTTCACGCGGCGGGACTGGTCGATGCCGACGGCATCGCAGATCTGGCGCGCGGAGGCGGGGCCGATTCCGGTGATGTAGGTCAGCGCGATGGGAACGCGCTTGGCGGTGGGGATGTTGACCCCTGCGATACGTGCCAAGAAAATTCGTCCTTCATGTTGCGAGCCCGTGATTCCAGGCCCTTTTTTCACAACGAAGGGGTCATGCCGGCGGCGGCGCGACCCCGATTTCACGTCGAATGCGGCAGAAATCGAATCTGCCAGCAATCATTGGCTTCCCGGAGGGAAGCCGCGACATAGGGGGTTTTCGGAAGGGCGTCAAGGCCGCTGGGGGCGGCCTGTCAACCCTTTTGCAAGACCTTTCGGTCAGTCGAGAATCGCGGCGATCTCGGCGGCCACGTCGTCGATCTCGCCGAGCCCGTCCACCGCGCGCAGCTGGCCCTTCGCATGGTAGTAGCCGATCAGCGGCGAGGTCTGCTTGTAGTAGGCCATGAGGCGCGTGCGCAGGCTGTCCTCGTTGTCGTCGGCGCGGCGCTTGAACTCGGTCCCGCCGCAGCTGGTGCAACGTCCGTCGGCCGGGATCGGCTTGGTCTGGTCGTTGTAGACCTCGCCGCAGTTGCCGCAGGTGGAGCGCGCGGTGATCCGGCTGACGAGCGTGTCGTCGTCGACCCGCATCTCGATCACGGCGTCGAGGGACTGGCCCTCCTCCGACAGGAGCTCGCCGAGCGCGTCGGCCTGCGCGAGCGTCCGCGGGAATCCGTCGAAGATGAACCCGCCGCCCTTCGCGCCCTCGAGCTTCTCGCGGATCAGGCCGATCACGATCTCGTCCGTGACGAGTTCGCCGCGCGCCATGACGTCGGCGACGCGCTTGCCCATGTCCGTTCCGCTGTCCTTCGCCTCGCGGAGCATGTCCCCCGTCGAGAGTTGCACCATGTCCCGCTCCTCCACGAGACGGCGCGCCTGGGTGCCCTTACCCGCGCCGGGCGGGCCCAGTAGTATGATGTTCATCGCCGAGCTGGCCCTTTCCGCGGCTTCGTACCGCCTTTCCTCCCCCGGAGCTGGCTTTTCTCCAGCAGCCCTTCGTACTGATGGGCAAGCAGATGAGACTGGATCTGCTGAACCGTGTCCATCCCGACCGACACGATGATGAGGATCGACGTGCCGCCGAAATACGCCGTGATGGCGAGCTGCGTCCGCACCATCTCGGGCATCAGGCAGACGAAGGCGAGGTAGGCGGAGCCGAGCACGAGGATGCGGTTGACGACATACTCGAGGTATTCGGATGTCCGCTTGCCGGGACGGATGCCGGGGATGAAGCCGTTCTGGTTCTTCAGGTTGTCCGCCACGTCGTCCGTCTTGAACGAGACGTTCAGCGTGTAGAAGTAGGTGAAGAACACGATCATCGCCGCGAAGAACAGCAGGTACAGCGGCTGTCCCGGCCCGAAGTTCGCCAGCACCCACGACATCACCGGCCCGCTCGCCTCGCCGCCGCCGAAGGTCGTCAGCGTGGTGGGCAGCAGGAGGAGCGAGGAGGCGAAGATCGCCGGGATCACGCCCGCCGGGTTCACCTTGACGGGCAGGTGGCTCGATCCGCCGTCATAGACCTTCATCCCCACCTGGCGGCGCGGATACTGGATGTGGATCTTCCTGAGACTCCGCTCCATGAACACCACGAAGAAGAGCGTGCCGATGAGCATGGCGATGACGCCGAGGACGGCGGGCGTCGACAGCGCGCCCGACCGCCCGCTCTCGAAGAACTGCGCCAGGGCGGCGGGGATCTCGGCGATGATGCCGACGAAGATGATGAGCGAGATGCCGTTGCCGATGCCGCGCTGGGTGATCTGCTCGCCCAGCCACATCAGGAACATCGTGCCGCCGACCAGCGTGATGACGCAGGCGGCGCGGAAGAACCAGCCCGGATCGGTCACGAGGCCGCCCGATTCCATGCTGACGGCGAGCCCGTAGGCCTGCGCCGTCGCCAGCGCGACGGTGCCGTAGCGCGTGTACTGGTTGAGTTTCTTGCGCCCGGCCTCGCCCTCCTTCTTGAGCTGCTCCATGGACGGCACCATGGCCGCCATGAGCTGAACGATGATCGAGGCCGAGATGTAGGGCATGATCCCGAGGGCGAAGATCCCCATGCGCGAGAGCGCGCCGCCCGTGAACATGTTGAGGACGCCGCCGAGACCCGCCGCCGCCTGGTCGAAGAAGGCGCGCAGTTCGGTGCCGTCGATCCCCGGAACGGGAATGTAGGTGCCGATCCGGTAGATGATCAGAAGGCCGAGCGTGAACCAGATGCGCTGACGCAGTTCGGTGGCCTTGCCGAAGGCCCGCCAGCTCATGTTCGCGGCCATTTGCTCCGCTGCTGATGCCATGCCGCCTCTCTCATGCACAGCGCGCCGCAAGACCGGTCTACGGTTCCCGCGGCGCGAATTCGGGTCGGATATGATTTAGGCCGCGCGGGTGCGGGCCACAACCACCGCGGGGCCACAAGGCCCCGTTAAGGTTATTCCGCCGCAGCCGCCTCTGCGACCTTGAGCGAGCCGCCCGCCTTCTCGACCGCCGCGACGGCCGCCTTCGAGGCGCCGGTCACGGAAATGGTGAGCTTGGAGGTGACGTCGCCCTTCGCGAGCACGCGGATGCCGTCGAGCTTGCGGCGCACGAGGCCCGAGGCCACCAGTGCGTCCTCGGTGATCTCGGACGTGCCGTCGAGGTTGCCGGCTTCCACGAACTTCTCGATGAGGCCGAGGTTCACGATCGCGAATTCCTTGCGGTTCGGCTTGTTGAAGCCGCGCTTGGGAAGACGCTGGTAGAGGGGCATCTGGCCGCCTTCGTAGGCGTTGATCGCGACGCCCGAACGGGACTTCTGGCCCTTGATGCCGCGGCCGCCCATCTTGCCCTTGCCCGAGCCCGGGCCCCGGCCGACGCGCTTGGCCTTCTTCGTCGCGCCCGGATTGTCGCGGAGTTCGTTGAGTTTCATGTCGCTTCTCCTGAGCCGGAACCGCCCCCGAAGCGTATGGGACGGACACGGCATGTCTTGAAAACGGATCGTGGCCGGGTCGGCCACCGCGCGCGTATAGACGCATGAATGACGGGGATCAAGGGCCGTCGGAAGCCGCCCTGGTCCGGTGTTCGGGACGGTGGAACGCAAAAGCTCCAGCCTGGCTGGCTGGAGCTTTCGCATGTCTGCGGGAGCGCTGGACGTCGTGGCGTCAGCCGCGCTCTTCGACGATCTCCACGAGATGCGGGATCTTCGCGATCATGCCGCGGATCGAGGGCGTATCCTCGAGTTCCCGCGTGCGGTGCATCTTGTTCAGCCCCAGCCCGATCAGCGTGCGGCGCTGGATGTCGGGACGGCGGATCGGCGAGCCGATCTGCTTGACGACGATGGTCTTTG
>NZ_JBQLZP010000334.1:0-4418 GCF_052168335.1 Roseicyclus sp.
CGGTCCCTCCTGCGACAGCGCCGACGTGCTCTACGAGAAGCGCCCCGTGGCGCTGCCGCTCGGCCTGAGCTCGGGCGACCGGATCATCATCCGGAACTGCGGCGCCTACACGTCGAGCTACTCCTCGGTCGGCTTCAACGGCTTCCCGCCGCTCGACGTCGTGGTGATCTGAACCCGCGAAATGGGCGCCCCCGGGCGCCCTTTCCGTCTCAGCCGTAGATCTCGACGCCCGGCCATTGCGCGTCGGAATAACGCGCGCCGTGGGCGAAGCCCGCCGGCAGCATCCGCGCGATCTCGGCCATGTCGCCGGGCGTCAGCGCGATCTCGGCCGCCTGCGCAAGCTCGCGCAGATGCGCCGCGCTGCGCGTGCCGGGGATCGGCAGGACATGCTCGCCCCGGTGCAGCGTCCAGGCGACCGCCACGGCCGAGGTCGACCAGCCGCGCGCCGAGCACCACGCCTGGAAGGGCGCGACGGCCGCCTTGTTGGCGCTGTAGTTCGGCTCGGTGAAGCGGGGGTTGGCCGTGCGGAAGTCGCCCGGCGGGAAGGCATCCCTGTCCGGGAAGCGGTCGGCGAAGATGCCGCGCCCGACGGGCGAGAATGCCACGAAGGTCACGCCCAGCTCCGCGCAGGCCTCGAGCATCCCGAGCTCCGGCTGACGGGTCCAGAGCGAGTATTCCGACTGCACCGCCGCGACCGGGTGGACCGCGTGCGCGCGCCGGAGCGTCGCGGGCGCGATCTCGGAGAAGCCGATGGCGCCGATCATCCCTTCCTCGATGAAGCCCACGAGCGTCTCCATCACCTCCTCCACGGGGCGCGCGGCCTCGCGGCGGTGGATGTAGAAGAGCTCCACCCGTCCGCGCCCGAGCCGCTTCAGCGATCCCTCCAGCGAGGCGCGGAGCGCGTCGGCGTCGTTGCGGAAGTGGCGCTCGGGCACGGGGTAGATGCCCGCCTTCGTGGCGATCGAGACCTCGGCAGGATGCTGCGCGAGGAAGCGGCCCATGACGCTTTCGGAGACGCCCATGCCGTAGATCTCGGCCACGTCCCAGTGATCGACGCCGAGGGACAGCGCCTCCTCGAGGCAGGCGAAGCTCTCCGCCTCGTCGGTGTCGCCGTAGATGCCGCCGAAGCTCATGCAGCCGAGACCGACCGCGCCGACCGTGCGGCCCGCGAGTGTGCGCTTCAGTCTCATGCGAAAGCCGCCTCGAGCGCGATCTCGACCATGTCCGAGAAGCTCGACTGCCGGTCGGCGGAGGGCAGCGCCTCGCCCGTCAGTAGGTGGTCGGAGATCGTGAGAACCGACAGCGCCCGTACCTTGTAACGCGCGGCGAGGATGTAGAGCTCGGCGGTCTCCATCTCGACGGCGAGGATTCCGTGACGGGTCATCTGCTCGTTGAGGTCGGGGCGCTCGTCGTAGAAGACGTCCGACGAGTAGATGCCGCCCACATGCACCCGGCTCGCCTTGGACTGCGCGGCGGCATGGGCGGCGGCGAGCAGGCCGTAATCGGCGCAGGGCGCGAAGTTCAGTTCGCGGAACACGCCGCGCGAGGGGGTGGACAGCGTCGAGGACGTCATCGCGAGGACGACGTCGCGGACCTTCACCGCCTCCTGCATCGCACCGGCCGAGCCGATGCGGATCAGCGTCTTCGCGCCGTAGTCGCGGATCAGTTCATTGGCGTAGATCGAGAGGCTGGGCATTCCCATGCCCGAGCCGTGGATCGTCACGCGATGCGACCTGCCGTCCGCGCCGGTCCAGGTGCCGGTGTATCCCAGCATCCCCCGGACCTCGTTGACGCAGACGGGGTCTTTCAGGAAACGCTCGGCGGCCCACCGGGCACGAAGCGGGTCGCCGGGCATGAGGACGGTTTCGGCGATGTCGCCGGGCGATGCGCCGATGTGGACCGTCATGGATCAGAGCGCGAGGTCTTCGAGGTTCTTGCCCTTGGCGAGCGCGTCCTTGACCCAGGTGGGCTGGCGGCCGCGGCCGGTCCAGGTCTGGTCGGGATCCGCGGGGTTCGCGTATTTCGGAAGGCCTTTCGATCCGCTCTTTTCGCTCAGGATTTCGTCCAGCGAAAACCCGTGCTCCTGCGCGGCCTTCTGGGCGGCGACGAGCGCCTCCTTCTTCTTCCTTTTCTCGAAACCCTTGATGGCGGCTTCCACTTCTTTCTGGAGCGCCTTCAAGTCCTCGAGAGACATCTTTTCGAGATTGACTGCCATTTCTTACTCTTCCCTATGCCGTCATGACCGGTCAGACCTGTCTCGTTCCAAATATCAGCCAATCGGGAAACAATACAAGAGGCAGCCGTTCCAGACGGCGATTTCATGCATCGAAAATCATGAGCTTATTCCGCCGCCATCGATTTCGGATCGGCCAACGCCACGATATCCATCATGATGCGGTTCAATTCGAAATCCTTCGGCGTATAGACCCGTGCGACACCGAAGCCCTTCAGTTTCGCGGCGTCCTCGTCGGGGATGATGCCGCCGACGACCACTGGAATATCATCGAGCCCCGCGGCGCGAAGCCGTTCCATGACCTCGGCGATCAGCGGAACATGCGAGCCTGAGAGAATCGACAGCCCGATGACATGCGGGGCCTCGGCCTTCGCGGCCTCCACGATCTGGGCGGGCGTCAGGCGGATTCCCTCGTAGGAGATATCCATGCCGCAGTCCCGCGCGCGGAAGGCGATCTGCTCGGCGCCGTTGGAATGCCCGTCGAGGCCGGGCTTGCCGACGAGGAAGCTGAGGCGCCGCCCGAGACGGTCGGAGACCGCATCGACGGCCGCCCGGATATCGTCGAGCCCCTCGGTCTTGTTCGACACCGCCTTGGAGACGCCGGTGGGCCCGCGATACTCGCCATGGACGGCCCGCATTTCGCCCGCCCATTCGCCCGTCGTGGCCCCGGCCTTCGCGGCGGCGATGGAGGCCGGCATCACGTTCCGTCCCTCGGCCGCCGCTTGCCTCAGTTCGGCCAGCGCCGCCTTCACCGCGGCCTCGTCCCGGGTGGCGCGCCAGTCGGCGAGCCGCGCGATCTGCTCCTCCTCGACGGCCGGATCGACGACCATGATCCCCCCGTCCTCACCCATCAGCGGCGAGGGCTCGGAGCGCGTGAAGCGGTTCACGCCGACCACGACCGTTTCGCCCCGCTCGATCGCGTTGACGCGGTCTGCATTCGATTCCACCAGCCGCGACTTCATGTAGTCGATCGCGGAAATGGCGCCGCCCATCGACCCGAGATTGGCGAGTTCCGCCCGCGCGCCCTGCTTCAGTTCCTCCACCTTCGCATCGACCACGGGATTGCCATCGAAGAGGTCCCCGTATTCCAGGAGGTCCGTCTCGTAGGCCATGATCTGCTGCATCCGCATCGACCATTGCTGGTCCCAGGGCCGCGGCAGGCCCAGCGCCTCGTTCCAGGCGGGCAATTGCACGGCACGGGCGCGCGCCTTCTTCGATAGCGTGACGGCCAGCATCTCGATCAGGATGCGGTAGACGTTGTTTTCCGGCTGCTGCTCGGTCAGGCCGAGCGAGTTGACCTGCACGCCATAACGGAAACGGCGGTATTTCGGGTCCGTGACGCCATAACGCTCCTCGCATATCTCGTCCCAGAGATCGACGAATGCGCGCATCTTGCACATCTCGGTCACGAAGCGGATGCCCGCGTTCACGAAGAAGGAAATGCGCCCGACGAGGATCGGGAAATCCGCCTCGGGCACCCGCGGGCGCAATTCGTCGAGGACGGCGATGGCGGTGGCGAGCGCGAAGGCGAGCTCCTGCTCGGGCGTCGCGCCGGCCTCCTGCAGGTGGTAGGAGCACACGTTCATCGGGTTCCACTTGGGCACCTCGCGGTAGCAGTACTCCGCCACGTCCGCGATCATCCGCAGCGATGGCTTCGGCGGGCAGATATAGGTGCCCCGGCTCAGATACTCCTTCATCAGGTCGTTCTGCACCGTGCCCTGGAGCTTCGACACGTCCGCGCCCTGCTCCTCCGCCACCGCGATATAGAGCGCCAGCAGCCACGGCGCGGTGGCGTTGATCGTCATGGAGGTGTTCATCTGCTCGAGCGGGATCTCGTCGAACAGCGTTCGCATGTCGCCGAGGTGACAGATCGGAACGCCGACCTTGCCCACCTCGCCGCGCGCAAGCTCGTGGTCGCTGTCGTAGCCCGTCTGCGTCGGCAGGTCGAAGGCGACCGACAGACCCGTCTGCCCCTTCGCCAGGTTGCCGCGATAGAGCGCGTTCGAGGCCTTCGCCGTGGAATGGCCCGCGTAGGTGCGGATGAGCCAGGGCTGGTCTTTGGCTTGGGCGGTCACGGGCGGCCTCCGGATTCGCTTGTCGGCAATTTCATTTCGTCCACGGCGGTATATGGAGAATATTGTGACCCTGTCAATTCGCTGCGATGCGGCGGAACGCCCGCAACCCC
>NZ_JBQLZP010000335.1:0-6121 GCF_052168335.1 Roseicyclus sp.
CGGCGGCGGCGGCGATGTCGGGGGGGGTGGGGATGGGGGGGGTGGGGATGGGGGGGGAGGAGATGGGGGTCGTCATGGCGCGACCTTGGAGGGTGCGCCGGGCGCCGTCAACACGGCTCCCGCCCGGTCACTCGCCCCGCGCGCACCAGTCGGGACGCGGACCGCCGTGGTAGGGGGCGGCGAGACCCTCGGCCACCAGGATATCGCCCAGGTCCACGCCGTCGATCTCGAGCGTGACGAGCCTGCGCCCGAAGCGGTCGAGGCCGTCGAAGCGCACCTCCACCTGCGAACCCGAGGCCAGGATCTGCCGCAGCCGGTTCTCCGCGTCCCAGCCGAGCGCCGCCTCGGCGTCGCAGCGCGCGTGCCGGATCTCGGGCGCGTCGAAGCCGGTCAGCCGGGCCTGGAACTCGGCCTCGGAGGGGCAGATCATCTCGACCGTGTCGCCGTCGAAGACGCGGGTGACGGCGCAGCCCGTGCCCTCGGTCCGCAGCGTGCCGAGGCCGGCCTCCGAGCGCATTCCCTGGAGGGATGCCACTGCAAGCACGAGGAACAGAACGAACACGGGTACAAGGTGCAATATCGGCATGGGGCGCACCTTTGCGCCCACGCCGCACGCCAGTCGAGCGATAAATTAGCCTTTCACTGAAACAGTTTGTTCAGTTGCAGGTCGGCCCTATCCAAGGCTCATCGAGGCCGCGCTCTCGGGCAGTTCTTCGTCGAAACAGCGCTGGTAGAACTCGGCCACGGTCTGCCGCTCGAGCTCGTCGCACTTGTTGAGGAAGGAGACCCGGAAGGCGTATCCGACGTTGCGGAAGATCTCCGCGTTCTGGGCCCAGTTGATCACCGTCCGGGGGCTCATCACGGTCGAGAGCTCGCCGTTCATGAAGGCCGTGCGCGTGAGGTCCGCGACCGTCACCATCTGGCTGATCTGTCGGCGGCCCTTGTCGGTGTTGTAGTGCGGGTTCTTCGCCAGCACGATCGCGGTCTCGGCGTCGTGGCTGAGGTAGTTCAGCGTCGCGACCAGGCTCCAGCGGTCCATCTGCGCCTGGTTGATCTGCTGCACGCCGTGGTAGAGGCCGGTCGTGTCCCCGAGGCCGACCGTGTTCGCCGTCGCGAAGAGGCGGAAGCACGGGTTCGGCGTGATGATCTCGTTCTGGTCGAGGAGCGTCAGCTTGCCGTCATGCTCGAGCACGCGCTGGATCACGAACATCACGTCCGCGCGGCCGGCGTCGTATTCGTCGAAGACGATGGCGACGGGATTGCGCAGCGCCCAGGGCAGGATGCCCTCGTGGAACTCCGTGACCTGCTTGCCGTCGCGCAGCTTGATCGCGTCCTTGCCGATGAGGTCGATCCGGCTGATGTGGCTGTCGAGGTTGACGCGAACGCAGGGCCAGTTCAGCCGCGCGGCCACCTGCTCGATATGCGTCGACTTGCCGGTGCCGTGGTAGCCCTGGATCATCACGCGGCGGTTGTGGGAGAACCCGGCGAGGATCGCGAGCGTGGTGTCGGGGTCGAACTTGTAGGTCGAATCGATGGCCGGCACGCGGTCGGTCGGCTCGGGGAAGCCCTTCACCTTCATCTCGGTGTCGATCCCGAAGACCTCGCGGACCGAGAGCTCCTCGGTCGGTTTCGCGTTCATGCTCAAGCTGCCATCGGCCATGTCGTCCTCGGGGGATGTCTGGAAGGGTGGGGCGGACGCCTCGGGGATGCAACATATCGCCGGGACCCGCAAGGGGAAGGGGGAGAAGGGACGGGCTGGCCATCCCGGCCGGAGACGTTATTTGGTTGTGGCGGGGAGGCAGGCCCCGGCGGGAGACGGGATTGGACGGCGGCACGGACATCGAGGGGCTGATCGCGCGGGTGGCGCTGCGCGACCGCGCGGCCTTTTCCGCGCTCTACGATGCGACCTCGGCGAAACTCTTCGGCGTGTGCATCCGTGTCCTGAAGGACAGGGGTGCGGCCGAGGAGGTCCTGCAGGAGGTCTATGTGAAGGTCTGGAACCGCGCCGACCGCTACCGCGTGACGGGGCACAGCCCGATGACATGGCTCATCACCATCGCGCGGAACGCCGCCATCGACCGGCTGCGCGCCACGCGGCCCGAGACGGAGGCGCTGGAGGACATCGCGGTCGCCGCGCCGGGCCCGGACGGCGAGGCCGCGGCCATCGCCGCCTCCGAGGCGCGGCGCATCCGCGACTGCCTGGCCGAGCTTGACGCCGACCGCGCCGCGGCGGTGCGCGCGGTCTATCTCGAGGGCCGGAGCTACGCCGAGATGGCCGAGCGCCTCGCGGTTCCGCTCAACACCATGAAGACCTGGCTGCGCCGCAGCCTCATCAGCCTGAGGGAGTGCCTGTCGCGATGATCGACGGCCCCGACATGACGCCCGATAGGCCCGGGGACGATGTCCTCGCCGCCGAATACGCGCTGGGCCTGCTCGAGGGCGAGGCGCGCGCGGCCTTCGAGGCGCGCCTCCCGGCGGAGCCCGCGCTCCTGGCCGCCGTCCGCGACTGGGAGGCGCGCTTCGCGGCGCTCGCCGAGGCGGAGGTCGAGGCCATCGCGCCGCCGCCCCGCGTGAAGGTGGCGCTGGAGGCCGGGCTCTTCGGGGCGAAACCGGGGCTCTGGAACCGCCTCGGCTTCTGGCGGGGGCTGTCCTTCGCGTCGCTGGCGGTGGCGGCGGTGGCCGTCTTCCTCGCCGTCCGGCCGCCCCCGCCGATGCCGGTGGAAGGCATCCCGCCCGGCACGATCCTGATGAGCCACCTCGTGCCCCTCGAGGGCTCGGACCTCGGCCTCGCCGTCACGCGCGAGCCGGGGGGCGCGCTCAGCGTCCTGCGGGTCGCGGGCGGGCCCTCGCCGGGGCGCGCGCAGGAGGTCTGGCTGATCCCCGACGCCGAGGCCGCGCCGATCTCGCTCGGGCTCCTGTCGGACGATCCGCGGACGGTTCTGAGCCCGGCGGCGGAGGTTTCGGCCCTCTTCGGCGCGGGCGCGACGCTCGCCATCTCCGAGGAACCTCCGGGCGGCTCGCCCACCGGGGCACCCACGGGGCCGATCCTCGCGGCCGGACAGCTCGTGGCCCTCTAGCTCACGCGTTCGTGACCGCGGTTCGCCCCGCCGCCTGAAACCTTGCCGCGCACCCTCCGTGGCTAGGGTCATCGCCACCCCGCGACGGGGCGGCGGACCATTCACGACAACGGAGGAAAATCCATGTTCCACAAGGCATTCGCAACCGCCGCCGCAGCAACCCTTCTGGCCGGCGCGGCCCATGCGCAGGACGTGCCCATGGTGGGCGGCGCGCCGATGTATCCGAACATGACCATCGTGGAGAACGCCGTGAACTCGGCCGACCACACGACGCTCATCGCGGCGGTGCAGACCGCGGGCCTCGTCGAGACGCTGGCGGGCGAGGGGCCCTTCACCGTCTTCGCGCCCACCAACGACGCCTTCGCTGCGTTGCCCGAGGGGGCGGTCGAGGCGCTGCTCCAGCCCGCCAACCGCGAGCGGCTGACGCAGATCCTCACCTGCCACGTGATCGGGGCCGAGGCCTTCTCGGACGCCATCATGGGCATGATCGCCGACGACGGCGGTGCGCACCCGGTCGAGACGCTGGGCGGCTGCACCTTCACCGCGCGGATGCAGAACGGGATGATCACGATCGAGGACGAGCAGGGCCGGATCGCCACCGTCACGCAGGCGGATGTGGACCAGTCGAACGGCGTGATCCACGTGATCGACACGGTGCTCCTGCCGCCCGCGTCCTGATCCCGGGCCTCCGGCCGTCTCCGCGCGCGCCCCGCACCCCGGGGGGCGCGGGGGCGGTCGGTCGGGCCGGGCGGGGCCCGTCCGTTTGCGTGACGTGGCGGAGGCAGCTTCCGCGGCGGCGTCCGGCCCGGATTGCGCCGGGCCACCTGGTATCGTCGGCGTCGCACGCGCCCGTCCGGTTCCTTTT
The DNA here is from genome assembly GCF_052168335.1 of Roseicyclus sp. Lineage (GTDB taxonomy): Bacteria > Pseudomonadota > Alphaproteobacteria > Rhodobacterales > Rhodobacteraceae > Roseibacterium. The sequence goes on from NZ_JBQLZP010000335.1 coordinate 3,943, forward strand.
TCCACCACCGAAAACGGCGAAGGCCGGGCGCGATGCCCGGCCTTCAGCTTGTTTCGCGGAGGACGTGTCAGTTCCAGCAGCTCACCCGCACCGCGATGTCCGCGCCGAACCGGGCGAGCTGGTCGCGGTTGAGCGTGCCGCCCGCGCCCGCGAAGGCCTGCGAGGCCACGCCCGCCGCCGCCAGCGCCTCGCGAAGCGCGTCGGGCTGGACGGCCAGCGTCACCTCGTCGGGCATCTCGCGCCCGCCCGTATTGCCCGGCAGCACCATGCCGACGACCGCGCCCGTCATGTCCATGACGGGGCTTCCGGCCTCGCTGTCGGCGGTGGAGACGTCGATCCGCTGCATCCAGGTCTCGCCGTTCACGCCCTCGAGCGCCGCCAGCGTCCCGAAGGCCGTCGCCGCGTAGGAGAGCGCGCCGTCGAAGGGGAAGCCCGCCACCGCCACGTCGCCGCGCACCCGCGCCGGCGCGTCCGCGATCCGCGCGAAGGCGAGGGGCGCCAGCGCCTGCTCGGGGCGCAGGACCGCGAGGCCGCGCGCATCGTCGCGCCAGGCGACCGAGGCGGGATAGGCGTTGTCGATCAGCACGCGGTCGCACTGGCCGCTCGTGCCGGTCACCGCCTCGATCGTCGTCACCACCGTCCCCGAGCCGTCCACGAAGAAGCCCGAGCGCAGAAGCTCCGGCCGGCGCACCTGGAAGCCCGAGACGAGGTCGATGTCCTCGTTGGCGTCCTCGGGCACGAAGGCCGGGTCCAGCGCGCCGCCGAAATAGCTGATCGTCTCGCGGATGCGGGGCAGGATCTGCGCCACGTCCTCGTCGCGCTCGGGCCCCCAGAGGAGGGTGAAGCCCTTGACCGCGCCGCCGACGACCCGCGCCTCGGTGTGGCTGCGGAGGGTGTCGTTCCGCCCCGTCAGCAGGAAGCTGTCCCCGCGCCGCTCGCGCTCGCCCTCGAGCGGCACGATCTCGAGCGTCTGCATGATCTCGTAGAGCCCGAAGAGCGTGGCGCGGTCGCCCGGCTGGCTGATGAGGTAGATGTCGAGCCCGCTGTCGTTGATCGCCGTGTAGCGGGCGAAGGGGAAGTTGTAGTCCTCGAATTCCACCATGCCCATGGGCAGCGTCACCTCGATGCCGGCGGCGGCGTCGGTGACGACCGCGTAGCCCAGCCGCGCGATCTCGGTCGCGTATTCGTCGAGGAGCTGCGCGCGCTGGCGCGTGGTCAGGACGCCGGTGGGCTCGAGGCCGCGGTCGATCTGCCAGTCGGTCATGGAGCCGCGCGTGCCGGGGCCGAAGGCGCCGTCGATGGCGCCCTGGTAGAAGCCGAAATACTGGAGCGCGATCTGGAGCTGGTCGCGCTCCTCCCGCGTGAGCTGCGCCTCGCTGGCGCGGGCCTGGTCCGGCGTCTCCTCCTGGATGACGACAGGCTCGGGGGCGGGCGCGGGAGCGGTTTCCGCGATCACCTCGGGGGCGGGGACCGCCTCGGCCTCCGCGACGGGCTCGGCTGCGGGCTCCTCGGCGGGGGCGGGCGCTTCGGCGGCGGCGGCCTCCTCGGCAGGAGCCGGGTCTTCCAGCGCCTCGACCACGATCTCGGTTTCCTCGACGGCCTCCTCTGCCGCGTCCACCGCCGCTTCCACCGCCGGCGCGGGCTCTGGCTCGGAGGCGATCAGGCCACCGTCGAGACGATCCTCGCCGATCGGGAAGAACTGCGACGTGTAGGCCTGCCGCGGCTGGATGAAGCTGTCCGACGGGATGCGGCCCGCCGCGAGCAGGTCGCCCAGAACGCGCTGGGCCTCGGCCCGCGTGTAGGGGCCGAGCGTGATGGCGTAGAAGCCGCCGGCGTTGAAGCCGTTCACGTTGTCGAACTGGGGCGCATAGGCCCGCAGGCGCGCCTCCGTGTTGCCGAGGCTCGCGTAGCTCTCGATCTGGATCCAGACCCGCTCCTGCGGGTCCTGCGCGCGGGCGGGGCCGCCCGCGACGGCGAGACCCAGGCCGAGGGCCAGCGTCAGGGCCGCAAGACCCCGGAGAAAACTCGTCAGCATCGCGTCGATTATCCTGTCGTTATCAAATCACTGCTCGGCCGACCCCGGAGCCGGGGCGCCACGCCGTCGCGCGCGACGTTAGCAGAGCGCGGAGGCTCCGCGCCAGTGTCACAACCCCGCGCGTCCGTGGCTTGCACACTGGCG
>NZ_JBQLZP010000336.1:0-6595 GCF_052168335.1 Roseicyclus sp.
GCTCGCGCATTTCGCCGATCCCGCCATCACCGGCGTGATCGGCGCCTACGACGCCGACCCGCGCTCGGCCTCGGTCGTCGGACGCTACCGCAATCTCCTCCATGCCTACAGCCACCGTCAGGCGGCGGGCGAGGTTCCCACCTTCTGGACGGGGCTCGGCGCCATGCGGCGGCAGGCCTTCGAGGCGGCGGGCGGTTTTCTCAGCGCGTGGGAGAACATCGAGGACGTCGAACTCGGGCTGCGGGTCACGGGCAACGGGGGCCGGATACGGCTCGACCCGTCGATCGAGGGCAAGCACCTCAAGGACTGGTCGCTCTCCTCGATGGTCATGACCGATCTGAAGGGCCGCGCGATCCCCTGGACGCGGCTCCTGCTCGCGGGCCGCATGCCGATGGGCGTGCTCTCGACCTCGCTCGAGAAGCGGGTCTCGGCGGCCATGGTGGCGCTGGGCGCGGCCTGCGTTCTTGCGGCGCTCGTCTGGGCGCCCGCGCTGCTCCTCGCCGCGCTCTGCCTCGGCGTCTTCGTGACGATGAACGCGGGCCTCTTCGCGTTTCTCCGGGCGCATGGCGGCCTCGCGCTGGCGCTTGCCTCCGTGCCGCTGCACCTGCTGCACCACGCGGCGGCTCTCATCGGCTACGCGATCGCGCGGGCCGCTCCGCGTCCACCGAGTTAGTCCCCGGCCCGCTCACCGACGGCGGAATGCGCCGATCCGTCCCGAGGCGACGGCGAGCAGGATGATCACGCCCACCAGAACCTCTCGGATGTAGCTATCGACGTTCATCTGCGTCAGCCCGTTGTCGAGAAGCCCGAGGAGCAGGACGCCGAGGAGCGTGCCGAGAACCCGCGGTTCCCCCTCCTCGCTCATCGTCATGCCGAGGAAGACGCAGGCGATGGCGTCGAGCATGAGCCCGTCGCCCTGCGTCGGGTTCGCCGAGGCCACGCGCGACGCATACATCAGGCCCGCGATGGCGGCGCCGATCCCGGTGAAGCAGAAGGCGAGGAGCCTGAGCTTGACCACCCGGGTTCCGGCCAGCCGCGCCGCCTCGATGTTGCCGCCGATGGCGTAGAGACGGCGGCCGTAGGGCGTCTGCTCCAGCACCGCCCAGATGACGGCGAGAACGCCGAGCGCCACCAGCGTCAGCGCCGGGATGCGGAGGTCGCCCATCTCGAGCCCCGAGCGCGCGAAGCCGGAGAAGGAGGCGGGGATGTCCCGCCCGAAGATCGTCCTCCCGTCCGAGACGAGGAAGGCGAGACCGCCGAAGACGGTCATGGTCCCGAGCGTCGCGACGAAGGGCAGGATGCCGAGGAAGCTGACGAGAACGCCGTTGAGGAGACCCCCCAGCAGTCCGACGCCGAGCGCCGCCGCGATGGCGAGGCCGACGGGCCAGCCCGCGACGAAGAGGACGGCCGCGACCACGCCCGCCAGCGACGCCATGGCGCCCACGGACAGGTCGAAATCGCCCATCGCCATCACCACCGTCATGCAGAAGGCGACCACGGCGAGCATCGAGATCTGCTGCGTGACGTTGAGGAGGTTCCGCGCCGTCAGGAACGTGTCGGGCAGGTTCACGGCGAAGAAGACCACCATGGCCGCGAAGCCGAGCAGCGTGCCGTAGCGCCGGAGGTTCGCGCCGATCATGCCACCGCCTCCACGGGCCTGTCGCCGTAGATCATCGCGAGCAGCGCCCCGGCGGTGAGGCCCTCGGTCGGCACCATCCCCGCGGCCCGTCCGTCGCGCAGGACGAGGATGCGGTCCGAGAGGCCGATCAGTTCCGGCAGGTCGGACGAGGCGAGGAGGACGGCGGTTCCGCCCGCGCCGAGGTTGCGGATCATGGCGTAGATGTCCTCGCGCGCGCCCACGTCGACGCCCCGCGTGGGCTCGTCGAGAAGCGCGAGCCTCGGGCGTCCGGCCACGGCGCGGGCGAAGACGACTTTCTGCTGGTTGCCGCCCGAGAGGGTCCCGGCGCTCTGGCCGACATGCTCGCACCTCAGGCGCACCTCCCGGCCGCGCGCCTCGGCCTCGGCCTGCTCGGCGCGGGGCCGAGACCAGACCCCGGCACGCGAGAGGCGCCGCAGATGCGGGAGGACGACGTTCTGGGTGATCCCGCGCCCGAGCATCAGCCCCTCCTTCCGCCGCTCGCGGGGGACATAGGCGATGCCGCGCGCCCAGGCCTCGGCGGCCGAGCGCGGGCCGGAGCCGCCCGCGAAACGGATGTCCCCGGTCCGGGGGATGTCGCCCAGGACCGCGCGGAGCACGGTGGACTGCCCCCCGCCCTCGAGCCCCGCGAGGCCGAGCACCTCGCCCTCCCGCAGGACGAAGGACAGGCCCGCGACCGGCCCGGCCGCGAGATCCTCGACCTCGAGCAGCACCTCCTCGCGCGGCGCCGAGGCGCGAGCCGGGTAGGCGTCCTTCACGTCGCGCCCGGTCATCGCCTCGATGATCCCCTCGCGCGAGGTCTCGGCCATCGGGCAGGAAAGCACCACCGCACCGTCGCGCAGCACCGTCACCCGGTCGGCGATCTCGACGACCTCGGCCATGCGGTGCGAGACGTAGAGGATCGCCGCGCCTTGCGCCTTCAGCTCGGCGATCACGGCGAAGAGGCGGTCGGCCTCGGCATGGGTCAGGGCCGCCGTCGGCTCGTCGAGGACGAAAACGGCGGGTTCGGTGTCGTCCGAGGCGAGGAGCCCCGCGAGCACCGTCAGCATCCGGTCGCCGGTCGACAGGCCGCCCGCGCGCGCGGTCACGTCGATATGGTCCGCCCCGAACCGCGCGAGCGCCGCCTCGGCCCGCGCCCTCATCGCGCGCCAGTCGACGGCGAAGCCGAAGCGGCGCGGCGTCCGTCGGGAGAGGAGGATGTTCTCCGCCACCGAGAGCGACGGCACGATGTTGAGCTCCTGGTGCACGAAGCGGAGGCCGAGGGCGGCGGCGTCCTCCGGTCCCGTCAGCGTCCGCGCCTTCCCGTCGAGGGCGAGATGCAGGGCGTCGGCCGGAACGATCCCTGCGAGCACCTTGATGAGCGTCGACTTGCCCGCGCCGTTCTCGCCCATCAGCGCATGGACCTCGCCCGAGCGCAGGGCGATGTCCACGCCGCGCAGGACGCGGGCGGGGCCATAGCTCTTGTCGAGACCGGTGATCGTCAGCTCGCGCATCCGCGCCCCATGGAAAAGGGGCAGCCCCGCGAGGCCGCCCCGATTGCCGGTATCCGCCCGACGTCAGTCGTTGACGTTCGACGAGGTGACGAGCCGCGTCGGCACGTAGGTGACGGGGGCGGTGATCGTCTCGCCCGCGACGAGCCGCGCGACCGCGTCGGCCGCCGCGGCGCCGATCCCCTCGAAGTCCTGCGCCATCGAGGCCTCGAAGTTGCCGCCCGCCGCGATGGCGTCGCGCGCCTGCGGGTTGGCGTCCATCCCGACGATCACGATGCCCTCGTCCGCGCGGCCCGCATCCTCGATGGCCTGGAGCGCGCCGAGCGCCGGCTGGTCCCAGGCGGCCCAGACCGCGTCGATCGAGCCGGGCTCGGGGTTGGCGGCCAGCAGCGCCTCCATCTGCGCGCGGCTGTCGGCGATGCCTCCGTCCTGCACGTCGGGCGTGACGCGCGCCAGCACCTCGATGTCGGGCGTGTTGGCGAAGATCGCGTCCGCGATCACGCCGCGGATCTGCACCGGCGGGAAGGGATCGAAGACGAACATCACGACGTTGCCCTCGCCGTTCAGCCGGTTGACCACGTAGGCCGCGGTCTCGGCGGCCATGGCGTAGCCGTTCGAGGTGACGTTGGTGGCGAGGTAGGGCGACATGCCCGCATCCATGCCGACGACGGGGATGCCGGCGTCCTGCGCCATGGCGAGGCCCGCCTCGACCTGCGCGGGATCGACGTTGATGACGATGGCGTCCACGTTCTGCGTGACCGCGTCCTCGATCCGGCTGATGACGGCGGCGATGTCGCCCGCCGTGTCGATCACGTTGACCTCCCAGCCGCGCCCCTCGGCGGCCGCCTCGAAGCCGTCGATGTAGAACTGCGTGCCGGGCTGCGCGAGATAGGGCGTGATCACCGCCACCCGCTCCTGCGCGGCCGCAGCACCCGCCAGCAGCATCGCGCCGAGGCCGAGCATCATTCCCCTGAATTCCATGTCCCTTCCCTCCGTTGGACGTTTGGCCGGACCATGCCCCGCCGCGCCGCACGGGGCAAGGGTCTAGCCCATGGCCGCGAGCGCGTGGTTCGTCGCGCGTGCCGCCTCGTAGGCAGGGCGGTAGAAGGCGAAGAGCGCCTCGGCCCGCGCGGCCCCCTCGGGGTCGGGCTCGTAGCTGCGGTCGAAACGCACGGCCTCGGCGAGCGCCGCGTCGAGATCGGGTTGCAGCCCCGCCGCCACGGTGGCGAGGGCGGCGGCGCCGAGCGCGCCGGGGTCGCGCACCGCCAGCCGGTCGAGCCGCCGGCCCAGCGTGTTCGCCCGGATCTGGTTCCAGGTGTCCGACGCGAAGCCGCCGCCGCCGCAATGGAGGAGGCCGGCGTGTGTCCCGGAGGAGGCGTCGAGCGCCTCGAAGGCCAGCCGCACCGACATTGCCACCCCTTCGAGCACTGCGCGGGCGATCTCGGCGCGCCCGTGGCCCGCGTCGAGGCCCAGGAAGGTGCCGCGCGCGTTCGCGTCCCAGAGCGGCGCGCGCTCGCCCTGGAGATGCGGCAGGAAGAGGAGGCCCGGCCCGCCCGGCGGCAGGGCCGCGACCTCGGCCATGATCGTGTCGGGGTCGGTGCCGAAGAGCCCGCAGAGCCAGGCGAGCGACGCACCCCCCGACTGCGTCGGCGCGGCGTGGAGCGTGCGGCCCATGTGCGGCGGGAAGACCAGCGCGCCCTCGGCCGGATGAACGGAGGAGGAGAGGACGCCGGGGATCTCGCTTGTGCCCGAGAGATACATCGCGTCGCCCTCGTTGCGCACGCCGACGCCGAACATCGAGGCCCAGGCGTCCATGAGGCCGGTCGCCACGGGCACGGCGCGGTCCGCGCCGGGAAGGACGGTCCGCCCCGCCACCGACGCCGGGTCGCGCAGTTCGGGCAGGCGTCCGGCGGCGCCCTCGATCCGCGCGAAGAGGTTCGCGACGAAGCGCCCGTCCCGCCCCACCGCGCCGATCTGGCTGACGGGGTCGGAGACGTAGCTGCCCGTGAGCCGCCCGATCGCCCAGTCCTTGGGCAGAAGGACCTGCGCGGTCGCCGCCCAGACCTCCGGCCGCGCCTCCGCCATCCACGCCATCCGCGCGGCCATGTGGCTCGCGTCGACGCCCATGGGCGCGCCCCACCAGTCCTGCCGTTCCGCCCCGGAGATCGTGGCGTCGAGCCTCGCGGCGGATGCGCCCGCGCGCGCGTCCGCCCAGGTGATCGCGGGGTGGAGAACGGTGCCGTCCGTGGCGGCGAAGACATGCGTGTTGACCTGGCTCGTCACGCCCACCGCCTCGATCGCGGGGGCGAGACCCGCCGCCGCCACGCCCGCGAGCGCCGCGTCGATCGCGGCCATCCAGTCGGCCGGGTCCTGTTCGACGTGAGCGCCCGCGCGCCGCGTCGGGTAGGCGTGCACGAAGCGGTGCCGCTCGGCCCCCCGCAGGTCATAGACCACCACCTTCACGGCGGTCGTCCCGATGTCGATTCCGAGCACCAGCGGCAGATCGGTCATGTCCGGCCCTTCCCCTTGGGCGTCCCCCCTGGACCCTGGAAACTAGCCGGGCTTTCCGGCGGCTGCCAGCGGGAGATGGCGGGGGAGGGGGCGCCCCCCGCCGCGACCTGACCTCATCGCGGACGCTCTCCGGGCTCCGGCCGTCCCGCAGGAACACGGGTCGCATCCCGGAGAGCTCTCCGCGCTCGGGGATGATGCGCCCGTCAGGCGCCGCTTCCCTCGATCGGCTCGCCCTGCGGATCGACCAGATACCACTCGCCGCCGAAGGACCCGATGTCCTGGCCCTGCGGCGGCTGGTCGGCCAGATCCCGCTGGAAGGCGTAGAGCGGCCAGCCGTTGTAGGTCACGACCGTCCGCCCCTCGTGCTCCATGGTTCCCGCGAGCGACTGGTCGAGCCCTTCCCCCACCGTCACGTCGCCCTCCACGGTGATGAGGGGCCAGGCCGTGAGGCATTCCTGCGAGGTGCAGGAGATCACGGGGTCCGCGCCATCGCCCTGCGTGTCGGTGGTGAACATGTAGAGCGGCCGCCCGTCCGGGCCGGTGAGATACTCGCCGTAGGTGCCCATGTCGGCCACGCCGAGGGTCGTGTCCTGTGCGAGGGCGGGCAAGCCGAGGGCGGCGAGCGTGGCGGCGACGGGAAGGGTTCTTTGGATCATCGGAGCCTCCATGTCCGGGCTGCGTGAGCGGTTGTCCGTGTCGGACACGGACGCTCGGAAAACCCGTGGGCGCGGCGACGGTTCCGGTGGCGGGACGCCGCGCGGGGCGGGCTTCCGGTCGGCGGCAATTCGCCTCTTTCCGCCGCGCTGCAAAGAGGATTTGTTCGCCCGCGCAGCATGGGGCAATGCTGGCGCCGGTGGGGGCGATGTCCGCGCGGGTCTCCGGGGCGCGGCATTGCCGATGGAGCTCGTCGCGTGCCTGCATCCCCCGCCGTTCCCCT
>NZ_JBQLZP010000337.1:0-5326 GCF_052168335.1 Roseicyclus sp.
CGCGAGCCCTCCGGCCTGCCGCCCGCGCCCGCGATCCGCGAGGCGATCGGTCTGTCCCACGTCTCGTTCAGCTATCCGCAGGCGGAGGAGGAGGGCGCGGCGCCGAGCGCGCTCGAGGACGTGAGCTTCGACATCCCCGCGGGCCGCGTCACCGCGCTCGTCGGCCATTCGGGCGCAGGAAAGAGCACGGTCGCGATGCTGCTCTGCCGCCTCGCCGCGCCGGATGCGGGCGCCGTGCGGATCGACGGCGCCGACCTCGCGGGCTTCGACGGCGCCTCCTGGCGGGAGCGCTGCGCCTTCGTTCCGCAGAACGTCTTCCTCTTCAACGACACGGTGCGCAACAACATCGCGCTCGGCAGGCCGGGCGCGGGCGACGCCGACATCCTCGACGCCGCGCGGCGGGCGAACGCGCACGACTTCATCCTGGAGCTCCCGCAGGGCTACGACACGCGCGTCGGTGACCGGGGCGACAGCCTGTCGGGCGGCCAGCGGCAGCGGATCGCGCTGGCCCGCGCGCTGCTGAGGGAGCCGGAGCTTCTCATCCTCGACGAAGCGACCAACGCGCTCGACCCGCGCTCCGAGCGGCTGGTGTCGGACGCGCTCCATGCCGAGGGGACGTCCCGCACCACCGTCGTCATCGCGCACCGGCTCTCGACGGTCATGCGCGCCGACCGGGTAGTGGTTCTCGACCGGGGCCGGGTGGTCGACACGGGCACGCCCGAGGCGCTGGCACGGCGTCCCGGCGCCTTCGCAAGCCTCTTCGCGCACGAACTGGAGCGGACATGAGCGGCGGATACACCCTGCACGACGTCGATCTCTTCGCACCCGGGGCGGAGGGGCTCGCGCTCCGGCCCGCGCCTGGGGCGGCGGGGGTCGGCTGCATCCTGCGCGACGGCACGGCGGTGATCGACTTCCGCCTGTTCGCGGCGAAGGACATCCCGGCGCGCGGCCTCTCGCGCGGCGATCTCCTTCGGGCGGAGGGGAAGGCGGCCTCGGCCCATGCCCGGCTGCGCGCGCGCCTCGCGGCGGCCGAACCGCCCGTGCCCCGCAGGATCAGCGTCGCGATCTGCACCAAGGACCGGCCCGAGTGGCTGAGGCGCCTCCTCGCGTCCCTCGCCGCGCAGGAGACCGACAAGACCTTCGAGATCGTCGTGGTGGACAACAACTCCGAGAGCCCCGAGGTCCGCGCGGTCGCCGAGGCGGCGGGCGCGGTCTATGTCCGCGAGCGCAGGACCGGCCTCGACTTCGCGCGGAACGCCGCGCTCGAGGCGGCAGGCGGCGAGGTCGTCGCCTATCTCGACGACGACACCATCGCCGAGCCGCAGTGGTTCGAGGCCCTGCACCGCGCCTGGGCCGAGAACCCGGACGCGGGCTGCGTCACCGGGCAGGTCCTGCCGATGTTCCTCGACACCGAGGCGCAGGTCCTTTTCGAGAAGGACGGCGGGTTCCGCCGGGGGTTCGTCCCGCAGCGCAACGGCGCGCGCCTCTGGGGCAAGCCGCTCCATCCCTGCGGTCCGGGGGAATTCGGCGCCGGGGCGAACATGAGCGTCGACCGGGCCTATGCGCTCGCGCTCGGCGGCTTCGACGAGGCGCTGGACACCGGGCGGCCGCTGCCCGGGGGCGGCGACCTGGACATCTTCTACCGCACCATCCGCGGCGGCAGGCCGCTCGTCTACGATCCGGCCCTCGTCGTCCGTCACGAGCACCGGAGGGAGGTCGCCGCGCTCCGCCACCAGTACTACACCTGGGGCACGGGTTTCTTCGCCTTCCTCGAGAAGTCCCGCCGGACGGACCCGTCGAACGCGCTGCAACTCCGGCAGATGGAGCATTGGTACTGGCTGACCATCCTCGGCCGGCTGGCGCGGAGCCTCGCTGGGCGGGACGGGCGCGCGCCGCGGATGATCGCGGCCGAGATCCAGGGCGCGATCAAGGGCAGGTTCGGCGAATACGACCGCTCGCGCGAGCGGTCGCGCAGGATCCGGGAGGCCGCGTCGTGATCGTGCCCGTCCCCTGCGCCATCCGGCATGTCGATCTCGCGCGGCCGCTCGAGGGGCAGTCCCTCGGCCCCGGCGAGCGCGCGCTGCTGCTCTACTTCTGGCAGGACGGGGTGCCGTTCGGCCGGAGGCTCCTCCTGCCCGAGGAACTGCCCGTTCCGGCGAGCGCCATGCCCGCGCTGGCCGCTGCGGCCTGCGCCCCGGCGCTCGGGGCCGCGGATGCGCTCGCGAGTGACGGGATCGCCCCCTCCGAGGTCTCGGTCGTCGTCTGCACCCGCGACAGGCCCGACGATCTCGGGCGGTGCATCGCGGCGCTCCTCCGCTGCGCGCCCCCTCCCGGCGAGATCGTCGTCGTCGACAATTCCGCCGTGGCGGGCCGGCTCGCGGAGATCGTCGCCCGGCATCCCGGCATCCGGCTTGTGCACGAGCCGACCCCGGGCCTGTCGCGGGCGCGGAACGCCGGCGTCGCGGCGGCGACGGGACGCATCGTCGCCTTCACCGACGACGACGTCGAGGTTCCCGAGAACTGGATCGAGGCCCTCGCGCGGCCCTTCGCCGACGCCTCGGTCGGCGCCGTGACGGGGCCGGTCCTGCCCGCGCGCCTGCAGACGGCGGCAGAAGCGGCGTTCGAGTTCGACCTCGGCGGCCTCGCTTCCTCGCTGGTGCCGAGGGACTTCGGGCCGGACTTCGTGCGGAACGGCCGGCTCCTCGCCCCCGAGGTCTGGAAGATCGGCGCCGGCGCCAACATGTCGATCCGTGCCGAGGCGCTGCGCGACGCCGGACCCTTCGACGAGCGGCTCGGCGCGGGGGCGGCGGGGTGCAGCGAGGACAGCGAGTTCCTCTACCGGATGCTCGATGCCGGGTGGACCTGCCGCTACCGGCCGGAGTGCTTCGTCCATCACACTCACCGCGCGAGCGAGGATGCGCTGCGCGCGCAGGCGCGCGCCTACATGCGCGGGCACACCGCCGCGCTTCTCTTGCAGTTCGGCGACACGCGCCATCCCGGCAACCTGCGCCGCGCGTTCCTCGGGCTGCCGAGCTACTACGCGCGGCTGGCCGTCCGATGGGTCGCCGGAAAGGTGGGGCTCGCCTGGCTCGACCCGTGGAGCCCCTCGGGGCGCGCCACGCGGCTGCCGAGCGTCTCGGGATGGTTTCAGGGCCTCTTCTACCTCGTGCCCCGCAGGGGCGGAGGCAGGGGCCGGACAGGATGAGTGGACACGCCATGACAACGGATCGAAACGTCGCGATTTCGGGGCTCGGGGATTTTCTCGCCGCGAACCCCTTCGGGTCCTCCTTCACCGACGGGCTCTACTTCCGCGACAAGATGCGGGCCATCCACAGGCTGTCGCCGCAGCGGACGGGCGCGGAGATCCTCGAGGTGGGCGGCGGGCGCAGCGGGCTGACGAAGCTGCTCTACCCCGGCGCCCACGTGACCAACCTCGACTTCGAGGCGGGCTTCGCCGACGCGCCCTGCAACCGCCAGCCGGGGCAGAGCTTCGTCGCGGGCGACGCCACGGACATGCCCTTCGCGGACGCGTCCTTCGACATGGTGACGATGTTCGACCTGCTCGAGCACGTGCCCGATGACGCGGCCGTGGCCCGCGAGACGCTGCGCGTCCTGCGCCCGGGGGGAACCGTGCTCGTCTCCACGCCCGACCGGCTGCGCTGGCGCTATCCCTACTACCGGGTCTTCGCGCCGATCTGCCCGCGCGAGGAGACGCTCTTCGAAGACTGGGGACATGTCCGGCGCGGCTACACGATGGCCGAGCTCGACGCTCTCTTCGGCCGGCCCGCCGCGGCGACGGGCGCCTTCATCAACCCCTGGCTCGCCGTCTCGCACGACATCGCCTTCTCGAACCTGCCGCGGGTCCTGCGTCTCGGGGCCCATGCGCTCGCGGCGCCGATCTCGTGGTATGGCTGGCACCGGAACCGCGCCGACGACGCCGGAACCGAGATCGTGGCGCGCTGGGACTTCTGACGCCTTCAACGGAGCATCGCACATGCGCGGAAACGTTCTCGTCACCGGCGGCGCCAGCTACATCGGAAGCCACACCTGCAAGGCGCTGGCCGCGGCGGGCTTCACCCCTGTCACCTACGACAATCTCTCCATCGGCAACCGCTGGGCGGTGCGCTGGGGACCGCTCGAGATCGGCGACATCTCCGACATCGCGCGGCTGGGAGAGGTCTTCCGCAGGCATCGCCCGGTGGGCGTCATCCACTTCGCGGCGCTCGCCCTCGTGGGGGAATCCGTGGCCGAGCCCGCGCTCTACTACCGGCAGAACGTGGCCGGGACGATGGCCGTGCTCGAGGCCGGCCGGGCCGCGGGCCTGCCGCCCTTCGTCTTCTCGTCGACCTGCGCGGTCTACGGCATCCCGCCCGGGGGCGCGATCGGCGAGGATGTCCCGAAGGCGCCGATCAACCCCTACGGCGCGTCCAAGCTGATGGTCGAGCGCATCCTCGAGGACTACGCCGCGGCCTATGGCCTGCGCTCGGCGGCGCTGCGCTACTTCAACGCCGCGGGCGCCGACCCCGAGGGCGAGATCGGCGAGTTCCGCGCCGTCGAGACGCACATCGTCCCGAACGCGGTCGAGGCGCTCCTCGGGCGCAAGCCGCCGATGAAGATTTTCGGGCGGGACTATCCCACGGCGGACGGCACGGCGGTGCGCGACTACGTCCATGTCTGCGACCTCGCGCTGGCGCATGTCCGCGCGCTCGAGCGCCTGCTCGGCGGGGCGGAGCGCTTCGTCTGCAACCTCGGCACCGGGAAGGGGGTCTCGGTCATGGACATCCTGCAGAGCCTCGGGCGTCTCACCAACCTCGACGTGCCGGTCGAGGACGCGCCGCGGCGGCCGGGCGATCCGCCGGAACTGGTGGCCGATCCCGCGCTGTCCCGCGCGCTCCTCGGCGAGGGGCTGACGACGCGGTCGGATATCGAGACGATCCTGGGCACGGCGCTGGCCTGGCACAGGAGCGATGCCTACGCCGCGCTCGCGGGCGCGCCGCCCGGCATGGTCCGGTGACGGGGCCCGAGGATCCGGACGGGCGGGAAACCCGCCTCGTCGTCGTTGTGCCCGCGCACAACGCCGTGGCGACCCTGGGCGACTGCCTCGCGGCGCTGGTCGGCGCGGGCTTCGACCCGGCGGACATCACCGTGGTCGATGACGGCTCGCGCGACGCGACGGGCCGGACGGCGACGAGCTACGGCGTGCGGGTCCTGCGCAACGAGACGGCGCAGCGCCCCGCGCAGGCCCGGAACCGGGGCGCGCCCGAGGCGGGGGGCGACATCATCCTCTTCGTCGATGCGGATGTCTGCGTCCACCGCGACATCCGCG
>NZ_JBQLZP010000338.1:0-6265 GCF_052168335.1 Roseicyclus sp.
CGGCTTGTTACGTTCGAATTTTGCCTTTGCCATGATGGCCTCCTTGTCGTGCGGGCGGCGGGACCGGGTCCCGCCCTACGGTGGATGGGCGGGACGGGATCACCCCGCCACCCGGGTCATGCGTACTTGGCCTGGATCTCTTCCGAGATGTTCTGCGGAACCGGCTCGTAGTGGTCGAACAGCATCGTGAACTGCGCGCGGCCCGAGGACATGGAGCGCAGCGTGTTGATGTAGCCGAACATGTTGGCCAGCGGCACGAAGGCATTGATGACGATCGCGTTGCCGCGCGTCTCCTGCCCCGTCACCTGGCCCCGGCGGGAGGTCAGGTCGCCGATCACGCCGCCGGTGTAGTCCTCGGGCGTCACCACCTCGACCTTCATGATCGGCTCGAGGAGCTTGGCGCCGGCCTTCTTGAGGCCTTCGCGCATGCACATCCGCGAGGCGATCTCGAAGGCGAGAACCGAGGAGTCGACGTCGTGGAACTTGCCGTCGAGCAGCGCGACCTTGAAGTCGATCACCGGGAAGCCCGCGAGCGGACCCGAGTCCATGACCGACTTGATGCCCTTCTCGACGCCGGGGACGTATTCCTTCGGAACCGCGCCGCCGACGATGCGGCTCTCGAACGAGTAGCCCTCGCCCGGCTCGGTCGGGCTGATCTCCAGCTTGACCTCGGCGAACTGGCCCGAACCACCCGACTGCTTCTTGTGGGTGTAGGTGTGCTCGATCATCCGGCTGATGGTCTCGCGGTAGGCCACCTGCGGCGCGCCGATGTTGGCCTCGACCTTGAACTCCCGCTTGAGGCGGTCGACGAGGATGTCGAGGTGGAGTTCGCCCATGCCGCGCATGATCGTCTGGCCCGACTCGAGGTCGGTTTCGACGCGGAAGGACGGATCCTCGGCGGCGAGCCGCTGGAGGCCCATCGACATCTTCTCCTGGTCGGCCTTGGTCTTGGGCTCGATGGCGATCTCGATCACCGGATCGGGGAAGGTCATCGTCTCGAGGACCACCGGGTGCGCGGGGTCGCAGAGCGTGTCGCCCGTCGTGGTGTCCTTGAGGCCCGCCAGCGCGATGATGTCGCCGGCATAGGCTTCCGAGATCTCTTCCTGCTTGTTGGCGTGCATCATCACCATGCGGCCGATGCGCTCGCGCTTGCCCTTGGTCGAGTTCAGGAGCTGGTCGCCCTTCTTCATCGTGCCCGAGTAGATCCGGGTGAAGGTCAGCGTGCCCATGAAGGGGTCGTTCATGATCTTGAACGCGAGGCCGGCGAAGGGCTGCGCGTCATCGGCCGAACGCGGGATGTTCCGCGTCTCGCTCTCGTCGCCGGGGGCGAAGCCCATGTAGGCCGGCACGTCGAGCGGACCGGGCAGGTAGTCGACGACCGCGTTCAGGAGGGGCTGCACGCCCTTGTTCTTGAAGGCCGAGCCCGCGAGCACGGGCACGAAGGTCATCGACAGGCAGCCCTTGCGGATCAGCTTGCGCAGGGTCGGGACATCGGGCTCCTGGCCTTCGAGGTAGGCCTCCATCGCCGCGTCGTCCATCTCGACCGCGTTCTCGACGAGGTTCGAGCGCCACTCGTCGGCGAGGTCCTTGAGGCTGTCGCGGATCGGCTGGCGCACCCAGGACGCGCCGAGGTCCTCGCCCTGCCAGACCCACTCTTCCATGGTCACGAGGTCGACGATGCCTTCCAGCTGGTCCTCGGCACCGATCGGGAGGTTGATCGGAACGGGGGTCGCACCGGTGCGGTCCTTGATCATCTTCACGCAGTTGAAGAAGTCGGCGCCGATCTTGTCCATCTTGTTGACGAAGACGAGGCGCGGAACCTTGTAGCGGTCGGCCTGGCGCCAGACGGTCTCGGTCTGCGGCTCGACGCCCGCGTTGGCATCGAGAAGCGCCACGGCGCCGTCGAGCACGGCGAGCGAGCGCTCCACCTCGATGGTGAAGTCCACGTGGCCGGGCGTGTCGATGATGTTGAAGCGCACCTTCGTGTCCGAGGTGCCCTCGGGGGTCGGGTCTTCCTGCCACTGCCAGAAGGTCGTCGTGGCGGCGGAGGTGATGGTGATCCCGCGCTCCTGCTCCTGCTCCATCCAGTCCATGGTGGCGGCGCCGTCATGGACCTCGCCGATCTTGTGCGACCGGCCGGTGTAATACAGGATGCGCTCCGTCGTCGTGGTCTTGCCCGCGTCGATGTGGGCCATGATCCCGAAGTTGCGGTAGCGCGTGAGCGGATAGTCGCGTGCCATGGGGGAGGTTCCTCAGGCTGAAGTGAAACTTACCAGCGGTAGTGGCTGAACGCCTTGTTGGCATCGGCCATCTTGTGGGTGTCTTCCCGCTTCTTCACGGCGGCGCCGCGCGAGTTGACGGCGTCGACCAGCTCGCCGGCCAGACGCTCTTCCATCGTGTTCTCGTTGCGGGCGCGCGCGGCCGAGATCAGCCAGCGGATCGCCAGCGCCTCGCGGCGCTCGGGCCGGACCTCGACGGGAACCTGGTAGGTCGCACCACCGACGCGGCGAGAGCGGACCTCGACGGCCGGCTTGATGTTGTCGAGCGCCTCGTGGAACACCTCGACGGGCGCCCGCTTCAGGCGGCCCTCGACGCGGTCGAAGGCGTTGTAGACGATGGTCTCGGCGACGGATTTCTTGCCGTCGACCATCAGGTTGTTCATGAACTTGGTCAGGACGCGGTCGCCGAACTTGGCGTCGGGCAGGACTTCGCGTTTCTCGGCACGGTGACGGCGGGACATGTGCGTATCCTCTTACTTGGGGCGCTTCGCGCCGTATTTCGAGCGGCGCTGGCGACGGTCCTTGACGCCCTGCGTGTCGAGCACGCCGCGCAGGATGTGGTAGCGCACGCCGGGAAGGTCCTTCACCCGGCCGCCACGGATCAGGACCACCGAGTGCTCCTGGAGGTTGTGGCTCTCGCCGGGGATGTAGCTGATCACCTCGTAGCCGTTGGTCAGGCGCACCTTGGCGACCTTCCGCATGGCCGAGTTCGGCTTCTTCGGCGTCGTCGTGTAGACGCGCGTGCAGACGCCGCGCTTCTGCGGGCAGCTCTCCAGGTGCTGGGACTTGGAGCGTTTCACTTTGGGCTGCCGCGGCTTGCGGATCAGCTGCTGGATCGTCGGCATTGGGTCTCCCCGTCTGGCTCTCTCGTGTCGGCAGCGGCTCGCGCCCGGACGGTCCCGAAAGCGCGAAAACACCAAAGCCGCATGCATCCCTTCCCTACCTGGAGGACGCTGCGGTGGAAGTTTCAGAGGATCGGGGCACCTAATCGGCCCGGATCATGACCACTACAAATCTGTTTTCGGAGGTCGGGAGGCGTGAAGACGCACCCCGGCCGAGTGCGCGCCGTATAGGGGGAGTCGAAGGGGGTGTCAACAGCGCCCCCGGGACACCTAGGAGGGCGACCGTCAGAGCCCTTCCGCCCCCTGCCGGAGGGCCGCCGTCGCCGCCCGCCGCGCCCGCGCCGCCACGATCCGCTCGCGCAGGATCGTGTAGACGCCGGTGGCCATGACGATCCCCGCCCCCGTAAGCGCCAGCGCGTTCGGCCATTCCTGGAAGAACAGGAAGCCGAGCACCAGCGCGAAGAGCAGCGAGGTGTAGCGGAAGGGCGCGGTATAGGCCACCTCGCCCACCCGCATCGTCATGATCGAGAAGAGATAGCCGCCGATGATGAAGACCGAGGCCGCCGTGATCTGCCCCGCCTGCGCGAGGCTCAGGGGTTCCCACGGCTCGAAGAGGCTGAGGACGCCGCCGAAGAGGCCGACGGAGGCGGCCGTCACCACCGCCACCGTCATCGAGGGCAGCGCCGCGCTGAACCGCCGGGTCACGAGATCGCGGGCCGTGATGATCGCCACTGCCAGCAGCGCCAGGAGCGAATGGGCGTTGAAGCCCTCCATGCCCGGCTGGACGATCAGAAGGACGCCCCCGAACCCCACGAGCACCGCGGTCAGGCGCCGCCACCCCAGCGGCTCGCCCAGGAAGACCGCCGCCGCGATCGTTACGGCCAGCGGCAGTGCCGCCAGGATCGCGGTCGCGTTCGCGATGGCCATGTTCACCAGCGCCAGCAGGAAGGCGACCATCGAGGCGATCTCGAACGCCGTCCGCCAGGCGAGCCTGGCCCGGTCGCCGCGCGGGACGCTCAGGCGGAACTGGCCGAGCGCCACGGCGAGGATCAGCAGCAGCACGGTCGTCAGGCAGCCTCGCAGGAACACGATCTGGAAGAGCGGCAGGTCCTGCGCGGCGAGCTTGACGAAGGCGTCGTTGAGCGTGAAGGCGCCCATGCTCGCCGTCATCAGGAGCGCGCCCTTGAGATTGGGGCTCATTCCCGGGCCCCGAGGACGCGCCCGAGGAGCGGACGGATGCGCAGAGGCGCGAGGCCGAAGCGGTCGCGCAGGAGCGTCGCGCCCTCCCGCTCGTCCAGCCGTTCGGCCCGCCGCGACACCCTCCGGTCGCTGTCGTTGCCGCCGTGGAGCGTGCGCACGAACATCTCGGGCCCCGGCTCGGCCCAGAGTCGGACATGGGCGGCGAGATGCGTGTGGGTCCAGCGGAAGATATTGTGCTGGGAATCGAAGACCGTGACCATGGCGCTGGCTTGTCCCGGTGGGCTCGTCTCGGTGTAGCGGTAGACCGGCTGGCCGGGGGCGTCCAGCGCCCAGAAGAGGCCGGTCTGGAAGGTGATGGCGACGGGCGTTTCGGCATCCGCCCAGCCGGCGTCGAGCATCGCGTCGGCCCGCACACGCAGCCGTTCGACGTAATCGACGGCGAGCGCGTCGTCGTCGTCGATGCGGAAGCCGGTGACGAAGGGCACCTCCTCCCGCGCGCCGGCGCGGAAGGCGCGGCGCGTGGCCTGCAGCGGCCCGGCGGGTTCGAGCGCGCAGATCCGCAGGAACGGGTGGGCCGCCCGCAACGCCTTGAGCCGCCTGCGCCAGCGCAGCGGCATCGCGTCGCCGCAGAGAACGACGAGCGTGAAATCCGGATCGGTCTGCGCCGCGAGCGACGGCAGGCAGACATTCTCGAAGAGCGCCATGCGCCGCTGCATCCGGACGGGATCCCAGAGCGCCTCCTCCAGCGCCCCCGCCCCGAGCGTGGACATCCGGAAGCCGCCCGTCGCCGGGTAGGAGAAGCGGCACACGCCGACGATCTGGTTGTCCGCTCTTGCCATGCGCCGCGCAGGTCTCCCTCCGGGCGCGAGCCTAGACCAGCCCCGAGGCGGGGGGAATCCCTAGGACGCGTCGTCGAGGATGCGGAAGCCGGGAAGCTCGGTCGCTGCGCCGGGCATGGCCGCGACGCGCTCGACCCGCGCGAGGCGGGGGCCCTTCTCCAGCGCCCGGACCATCTCGGCGACGCCTTCGGGCGGCCCCTCGATCAGCGCGGAGACGGTGCCGTCGGCCTCGTTCCTCACCCAGCCCGAAAGCCCCCGCGCCTCGGCCTGGGATTTCGTCCAGGCGCGGAACGACACGCCCTGCACGCGCCCCGTGACGCTGACGATCATGGCGATCGGTTCGGTCGTCATGGCTTGGCCTCCTGCCGGGTGGGTGTCGGGGCAACCTAGCGCGGAACGGGCGGCCGGGCAAAACGGGGGCTTGGGCCATGTCCGATGACGGCGGGCGGCGCCTGAGGATCACCCAGTTTCCGGCAGAGCCCCGCCGCGCTTTCCGGGCGACCGGCGCGGCCGGGCCCGGAATGCGGAACGCCCCGCCGGTGAGGGCGGGGCGTCCTGGTTCTTGTCGGTCACCGGGCGGAAATCACTCGCCCGGCGTGTCCTCGGTCTCGGGGTGGAGCGTCGTCTCGCCGAAGACGTCGTCCGGAGCGGCGAGCGCCGCGGCGGCCTCCGCCTCGGCGCGAGCCTCCTCGATCACCTTGTTGTCGCGCTCGGCAGCGATGCGGCGCACGCGCTGGGTCGCCCCGCCCGTGCCCGCCGGGATCAGGCGCCCGACGATCACGTTCTCCTTCAGGCCCACGAGCTTGTCGCGCTTGCCCTGCACGGCGGCCTCGGTCAGCACCCGCGTCGTCTCCTGGAAGGAGGCGGCCGAGATGAAGGACCGGGTCTGCAGCGAGGCCTTGGTGATCCCGAGCAGGATCGGCTCGCCCTCGGCGGGGCGTCCGCCCTTGGCGATCGCCTTCTCGTTGGCCTCGTCGAACTCGGCCTTGTCGACGTTCTCGCCCTTCAGCAGCGTGGTCTCGCCGCTGTCGAGGATCTCCCACTTCTGGAGCATCTGGCGGACGATCACCTCGATGTGCTTGTCGTTGATCTTCACGCCCTGCAG
>NZ_JBQLZP010000339.1:0-1410 GCF_052168335.1 Roseicyclus sp.
TCACCGAGGCGCACCGGCTCGAGGCGCTGCCGGCCGAGATCGCGCGCCTCGAGGCGGAGATCGCGAAGCTCGCCGCCTTCCTGTCGGACCCCGAGGTCTACACCGCTGCCCCCGACAAGGCGCGCAAGGCCACCGACGCGCTGGCCGAGCGGCAGGCCCGCCTCGGTGCCGCCGAGGAGGAGTGGCTGACCCTCGAGGAGAAGGCCTCGGGCTAGCGGCCGAACTGGGTCAGCGCGACGCCCGCCGCCATGACGGCGATCCCGGTCAGCCGCAGGGGCGAGACGGGGACGGCCTGCGCCCCGAAGAGGCCGAAATGGTCGATGAGCGCCGCCGAGACGAGCTGTCCGAGGAGCACGAGGAAGATCGCGTTGCCGACGCCGAAGCTGGGCGCGATCCAGGTGATCGAGAGCACGTAGAAGGCGACGAGCAGCCCCGCGAGGAACAGGTGCCCGGGCTGGCCCGGAAGCGCGCGGAGCGCGCCGGGGCCGGTGAGAAGCAGCGTCGCCCCGGCCGCGAGGAAGGCCACCACGAAGAGCACCGTCGCCGCCGCGGCCGGCGAGCCGATATTGGCGCCGAGCCGCGCGTTGAGCGCCGCCAGCAGCGGGATGCCGAGACCGGCCGCGAACATGACGAGGGCCTGGGCGGCCATGGGATTTCCCTTTCTCACGAGCACACTCCGCCGAGGTCCGCGCCGTCCCAGGGCAGGACCTCCTCCACGTTGTCGGCGCGGGCGCGGATGGGCGTCACCGGCATGACCTGCCCGATCAGCGCCGCGAGCCGGGCCGTCCGCGCGCCGTCCGGCTCGACCGCACGGCAGCAGACGTATTCTTCTACAAGAGACGCCTGCACCTCGTAGCCGTAATCGAGGAAGCGGCGGTCGTCCTGCGGGTCGAAGAGGTAGGGGTCCTCGATCCGCACATGCTCGGTGAAGGCGCGGAACGGGTGGTAGGCGGTGACGTCGCGGTTCTGCCACTGCCAGGCATGGGTCATCTCGTGGGCGAAGAACATGGCGGCGGCGAGGCTGCGGCGTCCCTCGCGCCCGGCGACGTAGTCCTCGAGGAAGAAGGCGGGCCGGACATGCAGCGTGTCGAAGAGCATGATGCCCGCCGTCCGCGTCTCGATGAAGTCCCCGTCGGGAGGCGGAAAGATCCGCTCGCGGCAGGTGGTCTGCGGCCGCGCCGGGTAGCGCCGCGTGCCGAGGCCGATGAAGGGGTTCTCGACGATCCTGACGGCGTCGGCCGTGAAGGTGTCGCCCTGGAGGTCGGCCATGTAGGCGCGCTCGGCCTCCGTCAGGGGGCGGCCGCAGGCGGCGAGGGCGAGGCAGAAGACGAGGAGGGGGAGCGCGCGCATGGCGCGGAGGATGGGGGGATTCCCCGGCGGCGGAAAGGGGCGGGCGGCGGGCTTGACCCG
>NZ_JBQLZP010000340.1:0-12701 GCF_052168335.1 Roseicyclus sp.
GGCGCATCAGGAAGCGGGCCGTCTCACGCGTGTTGAGCGACCCGAGGAAGAGGCCCGGCTCCTCGGCTGCGATGTGGCGCATGGCCTCCTCGCGCTCGTCGATGTCGATGACCGCCCAAGGCATGCGGTCGAACCAGAGGTGCAGCGCGTCGCGGCTCTTTACGGGGCTCGGCGCGGGCGCTTCGCCGTCGACGTACAGGGCGCCGTCGCCCTCGGGGTTCAGCGCCACGATCCGCTGGATCGCGACCTCGAGCGGGGGGAGCAGCCACTCCTTGGGCGTGACTGCGACGAGCGCCGCGAGCGGCGCGGGGATGTGCGTGTTCTTCATTGCCAGTTCCTTCTCTCGGTGCTAGAGAAGGCGAGCGAGGACTGCTTCGTACGCGACACTCGCCTTCAGATCAGCCGGGGTCATGGTTGCCGCCATGGCTCCGGCACTGTGGAATCACGTTACCACAGCCCCTTCGTCCCCCGCTACTCAAGCCGACCGCGCGCCGGGCGAAATCGAGCGGTTCTTGCAGATGCAACTAAGCCATCCCGTTGAAATCAAACGAGACAGCCTGCGGCAATCTGTCCTCAGTTCGCTGTTGACTTTTCAGGAAACCGCATCGTCATCGTACGATGCAATTTCGCGGTGGCTGTCTGGCGGATGTTTCGGATCGGGCGGCCTGAGACAGCCGAAGGGCAAGAAGCCCTTATTCCACTGGGCGAAACGCCTGTGACAGGCGGTCACCCTTTCATCTTTCTTCAAATACGCAAGGCGGCGCTTCACTCCGCCGCCCCCCTCGCCTATTGAGGCACCACGCTTTCCCGGACCCGCGAAGATGAAGACCCGCAACATGACCCGCGACGACATCGCCACCGCCCGGACGCTCTCCGAGGCGCTCCCCTATCTCCAGCGCTTCAACGACGCCATCGTCGTGGTGAAGTTCGGCGGCAACGCCATGGGCGACGACGCCGCCATGGCGAGCTTCGCGCGCGACATCGTCCTCCTGCGGCAGGTCGGCGTGAACCCGGTCGTCGTCCATGGCGGCGGCCCGATGATCAACGAGCTTCTGCGCAAGCTCGGCATCACCTCCGAGTTCGTGAACGGCAAGCGCGTGACCGACGCCGCCACCGTCGAGGTGGTCGAGATGGTCCTTTCCGGCCTCGTCAACAAGCGCATCGTGCAGGCGATCAACGCCGAGGGCGGCAAGGCCGTCGGCCTCTCCGGCAAGGACGCGGGCCTCATCACCTGCGACCCCGAGGATCCCGCGCTCGGCTTCGTCGGCGACCCGACCGAGGTGAACCCCGCCGTCCTCCTCAACCTCTTCGGCGACGACATGATCCCGGTGATCGCGCCGCTCGGCGCGGGCCGCAACGGCGAGACCTACAACATCAACGGCGACACGGCCGCGGGCGCCATCGCCGCCGCGCTGAAGGCCGACCGCCTCCTCCTCCTGACCGACGTGGCGGGCGTCAAGGACGCCTCGGGCCAGGTCGTCACCGCGCTCAGCGCCGCCGAGGTCGAGGAGATGACGCGCGCCGGCACCATCTCCGGCGGCATGATCCCCAAGACCGAGACCGCGCTCTTCGCCGTCCGCAACGGGGTCCGCGCCTGCACCATCGTCGACGGCCGCGTGCCGAACGCGGTCCTGCTCGAGCTCTTCACCGACCACGGCGCGGGCTCGATGATCCGTGCCTGAGGACGGCGCGGAGCACGACGCCATCGCCGCGCGCGCCGCCGCCCACCGCCTCGAGATCTTCGGCGCCTTCCATCCGGACCCGGGGGACGGCGCACCGCCCGGCATCGCCACGCTCCTCCTCCTCGGGCCCGCCGGGCCGGGCTTCTGGCCCCACGTCACGGGCCAGCGCGAATTCACCGACGGCGCGCCCGATCCGCTCGACCGCTGGTCGCGCCGCGTCATCGGGCGCATGGCCTGCGACCTCGGGGGCAAGGCGCTCTTTCCCTTCGCCGGCCCGCCCTGGCACCCCTTCATCGCCTGGGCGAAACGCTCCGGCCGCGCCTGGGAGAGCCCGGTGCGCTTCCTCGTCCACGACACGGCGGGGCTCATGGTCTCCTATCGCGGCGCGATCGGCCTCCGCCGGCGCATCGCGCTGCCCCCGCCGCCCGGGGCGCCGCCCTGCGCGACCTGCGCGCGCCCGTGCCTGACCCTCTGCCCCGTCGGCGCCCTCACGGCCGGGGGCTACGACACGACCGCCTGCCATGGCTTCCTCGACACCGTCGAGGGCCGGGACTGCATGACGCGCGGCTGCGCCGTGCGAAGGGCTTGCCCCGTCAGCCGCACCTATGGTCGAGTGCCCGAGCAGTCGGCGTATCACATGAGCCGGTTCCACCGCTGACCCGCCCCCGGCCACGAGCGCCCGCGATGACCCTGAGACTCGTCCTCATCCGCCACGCCAAGTCCGACTGGGACGATCCCGCCGTCGACGACCATGACCGCCCGCTCAACGCCCGCGGCCGGCGCAGTGCGCCCCGCATCGGCGCCTGGCTCGCCGACCGGGGCTTCGTCCCCGACGCCGTCCTCTGCTCCACCGCGCTGCGCACCCGCGAGACCTGGGCCCTGATCGCCCCGAACCTGCCCCGCGCACCCGAGCCCGTCTTCACCCGCGGCCTCTACCTCGCCGCACCCGCCGACATGCTGAACGCGATCCGCGACACCGACGCGCCGCGCCTCGCCGTCATCGGCCACAATCCCGGCATCGGCTCGCTCGCCCGGTCGCTCTGCCAGACCCCGCCCGCGCACGAGAAGTTCGGCCTCTACCCGACCGGCGCCACCCTCGTTCTCGACTTCGAGGCGCCGCACTGGGCCGAGATCTCGCCCGGCACGGGCCGCGTCGCGGACTTCGCGATCCCGCGCGACCTTCCCGACCCGGACTGAGCCCGGCCCTTCATCTTTCCACCAATACGCAGGGCCGAAAGGCCGAGGGCCGCAAGGGGCTCGATGCCCCTTGCGGCCCTTCCCCGGTCGCGCCCCGCAGGGGCGTGAAACCCCGGCGCCCCCTCAGTGCCCGAGGATCTGGCTCAGGAACAGCTTGGTCCGCTCCGACTTCGGGTTCAGGAAGAACTCCTCGGGCTCGTTCTGCTCGACGATCTGGCCCTGGTCCATGAAGATCACCCGGTTCGCCACCTGACGGGCGAAACCCATCTCGTGCGTCACCACGAGCATCGTCATCCCGTCCTCGGCGAGCTGGATCATCGTGTCGAGAACCTCCTTGATCATCTCGGGGTCGAGCGCCGAGGTCGGCTCGTCGAACAGCATGATCCGCGGCCGCATGCACAGCGAGCGGGCGATCGCCACGCGCTGCTGCTGCCCGCCCGAGAGCTGGCCGGGATACTTGTGCGCCTGCTCGGGGATCTTCACCTTCTCGAGGAAGTACATCGCCGTCTCCTCGGCCTCCTTCTTCGGGGTCTTGCGGACCCAGATCGGCGCGAGGGTGCAGTTCTGCAGGATCGTCAGGTGCGGGAAGAGGTTGAAGTGCTGGAAGACCATCCCGACTTCCGAGCGGATGCGGTCGATGTTCTTGAGGTCCGAGGACAGGAGCGTGCCGTCCACGACGATCCTGCCCTTCTGGTGCTCCTCGAGCGCGTTGATGCAGCGGATCAGCGTCGACTTGCCCGAGCCCGAGGGCCCGCAGATCACGATCCGCTCGCCGCGCTGGACGGTCAGGTTGATGTCGCGCAGCACGTGGAACGTGCCGTACCACTTGTTCATCCCCGAGATCTCGATGGCCACCTCGTCGGAGACCTTCATCTGCGAGCGGTCGATCTGGCGGTCCTCGAGGGACGTCTGGACTTCGGCCATGGCTGGTCTCCTCAGCGGCGGTCGGTGGCGAGCTTGCGCTCGAGATACATCGAGTAGCGGGACATGAAGAAGCAGAAGACGAAGAACAGGAGCCCCACGAAGATGTAGAGTTCCCAGTAGATCCCGTTCCACTCGCCGGTGGCGCGGATCGCGTTCGTGAGGCCGAGCGGATCGCGCAGGCCGATGAAGACGACGAGCGTGGTGTCCTTGAAGAGGCCGATGAAGGTGTTCACGATCCCCGGGATCGAGATCTTCAGCGCCTGCGGCAGAACCACGAGGCGCATCGACTTCCAGTAGTCGAGCCCGAGGCTGTCGGCCGCCTCGTACTGGCCCTTCGGAAGCGCCGCGAGGCCGCCCCGCACCACCTCGGCGATGTAGGCCGAGACGAAGAGCGTCACCATGATGATGACCCGCAGGAGGAGGTCGAAGTTCGTGCCCGGCGGCAGGAAGTAGTTCAGGAGGAGCGACGCGGTGAAAAGCCACACGATCAGCGGCACGCCACGGATCACCTCGATGAAGGAGACGCAGACCCACTTGATGATCGGCATGGAGGACTGCCGCCCGAGCGCCAGCACGATGCCCAGCGGCAGCGACAGCACGATCCCCGAGGTGCCGATGATGATCGCCAGCATGAAGCCGCCGAAGTCGTCCGACGCGATCGCGGGCAGCCCGATCGGCAGCGCGGCGTCGAAGAGGCCCTTCACGTGCGGCAGGAGCGGGAAGACCCCGGTGTTCAGGAACGGCAGCGGGTTCAGGAAGATCGCGAGGAAGGCCACGATGCCGGCGATGAGCCCCAGAATGGCCCCGGCCTGCGCCGTCACGATGCGCCCGACCAGGCCCGCCACCACGAGACCCGCCGCCACCAGCACCGGCCCCCAGACCGACCCGCCCCAGAGCAGGAACACCGCCACGAAGGGATAGGCCAGCGAGAACAGGAGGAGCTTGCGCGGCAGGCTCGAATAGAGGATCGGCGCCACCGCGACGACCAGCAGCGCCAGCGCCAGAAGCGGCCGCCAGTAGCCGACGAAGAAGATGACGAAGTTGCCGATTTCGGCCTTCATCTGGCCCACGAACTGGATGCGGGCCGTCGAGTTGGACCCCGGCCCGAACACGGCCTCCATCCCGCCAGCGGCGGCGAGCTGGTCGGCGTAGAACAGCGAGGCGAGCAGCCGGTCGTCGGTCGGGTAGAACCCGAAGAGCAGCTGGAGCCACCGCTCGTTGATGACCGCCCAGCAGGCGGCCGTCTCGAGGCCGCGCTCGTCGCGGATGGCGCGGCACTCGCTCAGCGATCCCGCGTCCCAGATGCCGAAGAGCGTCCAGGGCAGGATGGCGGCGAGGATCGTCCAGATCAGGTAGATCGACACGATCGTCAGGAGCGCGTTCGACCAGGACGAGAACAGGTTCTCGCGAATCCAGCGCAGCACGCCGGTCTCGCCCGGCGGCGGCGCGGCGGGGGGCAGCATCGTGTCGCGCGAGAAGGCGACGCTGTGGGCGTGGGTCCCGCTCATCTCAGCGCTCCTTCAGTCTGACGCTGGAGTTGTAGACATTCATCAGCGCCGAGATGATCAGGCTGGTGATGAGGTAGAAGATGCCGAGCAGCAGCATCCCCTCGAGCTCGCGCCCCGTCTGGTTGATCGTGATCCCCCCGAGCGTCGAGCGCACGTCCATGTAACCCACGGCGATGGCGAGCGAGGAGTTCTTGGTCAGGTTCAGGTACTGCGAGATCAGCGGCGGAATGATCACCCGGAGCGCCTGCGGCAGGATGATGAGCTGCATCGTCCGGTTGGGCTGAAGCCCCAGCGCGAAGGAGGCCTCGGTCTGCCCCTTCGACACCGCGAGGATGCCCGAACGCACGATCTCGGCGATGAAGGCCGATGTATAGAGCGCCAGCGCCAGCCAGAGCGCGATGAACGAGTTCCGGATCTGCACGCCGCCCGAGAAGTTGAAGCCGCCGAGCTCCGGCAGTTCCAGCGTCACGGGGCGGCCCATGATGAAATAGGCGAGGAGCGCCGGCACGAAGAAGAGGCCGAGCGAGACCCAGAGCACCGGGAGCTGCTGGCCCGTGGCCTCCTGCCGCCTCCGCGCCACGCGGCGGAAGACGAAGATCGCGGCGACCGAGATCAGGAAGACCGCGATGACGAAGCCCGAGCCCTCGCCCCAGATCGGGCGCGGGATGAAGACGCCCCGGTTCGAGATGGCGACGCTGTCCCAGAGGATCATCGAGGCGGTTCCGCCCTCGGCGAAGGCGCGGGGCTGGGGCGTCGCCTCGGTCATCACGGCGAAGACGATCAGGATCCAGATCAGGAGCGGCGTGTTCCGCATCGCCTCGACGTAGAATGTCATGATGCGCGCCACGAGCCAGTTCTTCGACAGGCGCAGCACGCCCGCCAGAACGCCGATGATCGTGGCCAGGATGCAGCCCAGCGCCGCGACGAGCAGCGTGTTCAGGATGCCGACCAGCGCCGCGCGGGCATGGGTGTCCTGCGACGAAAACGGAATGAGCTGCTGGTTGATGTCGTAGCCGGCCGTGGTCCAGAGGAACCCGAAGCCGATGTCCTTGCCGAGCGCGGCGAGGTTGGTGACGGTGTTGTCGATCAGCTCGACGAGCAGGAGCATGATCAGGATGGCCGCGATGACCTGGATGGTCAGGGACCGGTATCGCGCGTCGTAGATGAGCTGGCTCAGTCGAAAGCTCTCGCGCGGTGGTTCGGTCACGTCGGCCATGCGAACTCCGGAGGTAAGGGTAGCGTCATCCGACCGGGCGACCGCCGATCGGCACGGGCTCGTCTGTTTCGGGGCAGGGAATGGAAGAAGGGGTCCGGGACTGGCCCGGACCCCTCGTTCACTCGATCAGCGGAACGGCGGCGAGTAGAGCAGGCCGCCCTCGGTCCACTGCGCGTTCAGGCCGCGCGCGAGACCGACGGGGGTGTTCTCGCCGATGTTGCCCTCGAAGACTTCGCCGTAGTTGCCGACGGCCTCGATGACGTTGACGGCCCAGTCGTTCGACAGGCCGATCATCGCGCCCAGTTCACCCTCGGTGCCGAGCAGGCGGTTGATCTCCGGGTTCGCGGTCGGCGCGGCGGCCAGTTCGCGGACGTTGGCGGAGGTCACGCCGTACTCTTCGGCGGCGATCAGCGCGTTCAGCGTCCAGCGGACGATGTCGCCCCACTCGTTGTCGCCATGACGCACGACGGGGCCGAGCGGCTCCTTCGAGACGATTTCCGGAAGGATCACGTGATCCGCCGGGTTCTCGAAGGTGGCACGGGTGGCGGCGAGGCCGGACACGTCCGTGGTGTAGACGTCGCAGGCGCCCGCCAGGTACTGCTGCTGACCTTCGGCGTTGGTGGCGACCGGGACCGGCTCGTAGCTGATGTTGTTCACGCGGAAGAAGTCCGCGAGGTTGAGTTCGGTCGTCGTGCCGGTCTGGATGCAGACGGTCGCGCCGTCGAGCTCGGTGGCCGAGGCCACGCCGAGGTCACGCGGAACCATGAAGCCCTGGCCGTCGTAGTAGTTGACGCCCATGAAGTCGAGCGCGAGGTCGGTGTCGCGCGAGAAGGTCCAGGTGGAGTTCCGCACGAGGACGTCCACCTCGCCGGCCGCGAGCGCGGTGAAGCGCGTCTGGCTGGTGAGCGGAACGAACTCGACGGCCTGCGCGTCGCCCAGCGTCGCAACGGCGATGGCGCGGCAGAGCGAGACGTCGAAGCCGCTCCACACGCCGTTCGCGTCGGGCGCGGCGAAGCCTGCGAGACCCTCGTTCGAGCCGCAGCGCAGCGTGCCGCGGTCCTGCACCTGCTGCAGCGTCGACTGCGCAGCGGCTGCACCGGCAGCGACTGCGGCGACGGCGAGCGTGCCGAGGAATACTGTCTTCTTCATGTTTACCTCTTCCTGATGGACGGCCCTTTGGGCTTCGTGAGTTGTGCCCCGTGGGCAATTTGGAATTCGCGTGAGGGATTTTTTGCCCCTCACCGCCCGCAAAATGGGCAATTACTTCCCTACTGGTCAAGGGGAACAGTTCCGCATTTGACCTTGCGTAACCACCATTATTGCACGTTTTGCAGCCAGCCGCCCGAAATTTGTGCGGAAAACAGGGCGCTGCGGCCAAGTCGTCGTCAGCCCTGCGACGCGAGCTTCCAGAAACGGTCGGCGTGGAGGAATTGCTCAAGCTTGCGCGCGGCGGCCTCCGAGGCTTCCTCGTCCTCGCCCCATTGCTCGATCTGCCAGTCCTCGTCGATCCGGCTGAGACCCCACGCCTCGGCGGGCTCAAGCCGCCCGTGCGACACCGCGAGGCCGAGGACGAGCGACCCCGACAGCGTGACGAGATCGTGGAGCGCGGCGAGCCGGAAGGCGTCGGTCTGCCGAACAACGTCGTGGAGGCGGGCGAGCGAGGCCTCGGGCTGGGCCACGGGAAGGATGCCGGCAGTCGCCCAAAGGCGCGCGCCGAAGACCTCCGCCGCCCAGTCCAGCAAGGGGTCCCAGCCCTCCGCCTGGCGGCGGGCAAGTGCCTCCGGGCTTTCGGCACGGTGGCAGAGGAGGTCGGTCTCGGCATAGGCGGCGAGCATGGCGGCCACCTCGTCGTGCTGCGGATGGACACGGTCGATGGCCGAATTGGCCGAGCGCGTGACCGGCATCGCGCGGGGGTCGATGTCGACCTCCTGCGCCGCCCATTCCTCGGCGACGGCGCGGGCCATGGCCTCGGTCGGCAGGTCCATCGGGGCCTTCGCGGGCGTCCGGACGGGCCGCGAATCGAGCAGCACGTGCCAGCCGCCCGGCCCCTCGGCCACGGTGGCGTCCTTCCAGAAGCGTTTCGCCTTCCAGCCCGTCATGCCGCCTGTAGAACCGTTTCGATGGCCGAGGGCAATGCGGCCATGTCGTCGATCACGATCCCGGCACCGGCGGCCCGCAGCGCGTCGGGCGCGTGGTAGCCCCAGCTCACGCCGATGGCGGCGATGCCCGCCGCGCGCGCCATCTCCACGTCATAGGTCGTGTCGCCCACCATGACGGCGCGCGCAGGCGCGACCCCGGT
Source organism: Roseicyclus sp. (assembly GCF_052168335.1). Lineage (GTDB taxonomy): Bacteria > Pseudomonadota > Alphaproteobacteria > Rhodobacterales > Rhodobacteraceae > Roseibacterium. The sequence continues at coordinate 8,827 of NZ_JBQLZP010000340.1, forward strand.
TTCCCGCAGGCAGGCCTCGAGCATCGCGGGATGGGGCTTTGACGGGTGGTCGTCGGCGACCTGCACCGTCTGGAAGACCTCGCCGAAGCCGTGCAGGTCGAAGAGATGCAGAAGACCCCGGCGCGACTTGCCCGTGGCGATCCCGAGGAGCGTCCAGGGCTCGGCCGACAGCGCGGCGAGGCATTCCCGCGCCCCGGGGAACAGCGGCGAGAGCGCGGCGCCCCGGTCGTCCGCGCGGAGCGCGGCGAAGGCGGCCTTGTAGGCCTCGACCAGCGTGCCGACCCGGTCGGGCATCCCCGGTGCCAGCCGCGCCATGGCGACGGGCAGCGACAGGCCGACGATCCCGAGGATCGAGGGGCGCGGCGGCGGCGGGTGCCCGATCTCGGCGAAGGCGCGCTCCATCGCCGCCAGGATATGCGCCTGGCTGTCCACGAGGGTGCCGTCCACGTCGAAGACGACGAGGCGAAGCGCGCTCATTCCTCCTCCGCGAAGGGGTCTTCGGGCACGTCGGAGGCGTGCCACTCGAGCGCGGCCCAGGTGCGGGCCATGTGCTCGGGCAGGGGCGCGGTCAGGTGCAGCCGCCCGCCGGTGAAGGGGTGCGTCAGCGTGAGGGACCGCGCGTGCAGGTGCAGCTTGCGGCTGATCTCGCCGCCGAGCTGCGCGCCCCAGCCGTCGCCGAGGTTCTCCTGCCCCGAGCCGCCGTATTTCCCGTCGCCGACGACCGGATGCCCGATCTCGGCCATGTGCGCGCGGAGCTGGTGGGTCCGCCCCGTCACGGGCACGAGCGCGCACCAGCTCACCCGCTGCCCCAGCGCCGACAGCACGGCGTAATCCGTCACGGCGCGCTTGGCATCCGGCGTGCGGTCCACCTCGTCGGGGTGGATGCACCGCATCTTTTCGTTCTCGCCGCCCTTGCCGTGGCCCGGCGCCTTCACGAGGCCGAAGCGGATCGTGCCCATGCGCGGATGCGGCACGCCCGCGACGGCGGCCCAGTAGATCTTGCGGGTGTCCCGCGCGCGGAAGGCCTCGGTCAGGGCCTTCGCGCTTTCGCGGGTCCGGGCAAGCAGCAGGATGCCCGAGGTGTCGCGGTCGAGCCGGTGGACGAGACGCGGCTTCTCCTCGAGGCCGAACCTGAGCGCCTCGGCAAGGCCGTCGACATGGCGCTCCTGCCCGCTGCCGCCCTGCGTGGCGAGGCCGGGCGGCTTGTTCAGGGCGATGATGTGGTCGTCGCGGTAGAGGACGGCCGCGCGGATCATCTCGGCGTCGCGCTCCGAGATGCGGGGGCGTTCGGGCGGGGGCGGAGGCGCCTCGTCCGGCAGCGGGGGGACGCGCACGGACTGCCCCGCCTCCACCCGCGTCGCGGGCTTGACCCGGCCGCCGTCGACGCGGATCTCGCCCTTGCGGCAGGCCTTCTCGATCCGCCCCTGGGTGAGCTGCGGAAAGCGCCGCTTGAGCCAGCGGTCGAGGCGCTGGTCCCCCTCGCCCGCCGCGACGGTGACATTCTGCACGCCGCTCATGCGAAGCTCCGCGACAGGGCGAGGCCCGCGAAGAGCGCCGCGATCGAGAGGACGACGTTCGCCGTGACATAGAGCGCGGCGAGGCCAAGCGCGCCCCGTTCCCACAGCGTCACCGCCTCGAGCGAGAAGGCCGAGAAGGTGGTGAACCCGCCAAGGATGCCGGTCGCGACGAAGGGCGACAGATGCGCGAGCCCCCGCTGCGCGGCCAGCCCGATGAAGAGCCCCATCGCCAGCGAGCCGATCACGTTGACGGTCAGCACGCCGAGCGGAAACGGCGTCTGCCCGAACAGCCGCACGAGCCCCACGCCGGTGGCGTAGCGCAGCACGGCGCCGATGGCGCCGCCGAGGGCGACCTGGAGGACGGGGGCGATCATGGGCGGGGAATGGGGGCGGCGCGGGGCATTGTCAACGCTGCCGCTTCTTCCTCAGCCCCTCGAACCACTCGAGCCGCTTCTTCAGGTCGCGCTCGAAGCCGCGCTCGACGGGTTCGTAGAACTGCGCCCGGCTCATCGGGTCGGGAAAGTAGGACTGGCCCGAGAACCCGTCCTCGGCGTCGTGGTCGTATTCGTAGCCCGCGCCGTAGCCTTGTTCCTTCATCATCCTGGTCGGGGCGTTCAGGATGTGCTTGGGCGGCGGCAGCGAGCCGGTGGACCGCGCACTCGCCCGCGCGGCCTTGTAGGCGACGTAGGACGCGTTCGACTTGGGCGCGAGGGCCAGGTAGAGCACCGCCTCGGCCAGAGCGAGTTCCCCCTCGGGGCTGCCCAGCCGTTCGTAGGCCTCCCAGGCGTCGAGGCAGTGGCGCTGCGCCGCCGGGTCGGCGAGGCCGATGTCCTCGACCGCCATGCGCGTGATCCGCCGCGCGAGGTAGCGCGGGTCCTCGCCGCCCTCGAGCATGCGCGCGAACCAGTAGAGCGCGGCATCGGGGTCCGAGCCCCGCACCGACTTGTGCAGCGCGGAGATGAGGTTGTAGTGCGCCTCGCCCGACTTGTCGTATTGCGCCGCCCGGCGCTGGAGCCGGTGCGCCAGCGCGCCCGCGTCGAGCGGCGCGGGCGTCTGCCAGGCCGCAACCTGCTCCACCAGGTTCAGAAGCGCGCGGCCATCGCCGTCGGCCATGCCGAGGAGCGCGTGGCGCGCCTCCTCGGTGAGCGGCAGGGCGCGGCCGATCTCCGCCTCCGCCCGCGCCATCAGCGCGGCGAGCTCGTCCTCCGACAGCCGCTCCAGCACCAGCACCTGCGCGCGCGACAGGAGCGCCGCGTTCAGCTCGAACGAGGGATTCTCGGTCGTGGCACCGACGAGGAGGATCGTCCCGTCCTCCATGTGCGGGAGGAAGCCGTCCTGCTGCGCCTTGTTGAAACGGTGGATCTCGTCGACGAACAGCAGCGTCCCCTGCCCGTTCGCATGGCGGAGGCGCGCCGCCTCGAAGACCTTCCGGAGGTCGGGAACGCCGGTGAAGATCGCGCTGATCTGGACGAAGTGGAGGTCCGTCTCCTCCGCGAGAAGCCGTGCGATCGTCGTCTTGCCGACGCCGGGCGGACCCCAGAGGATCAGGGAGGGCAGCGAGCCGCCCTCGAGCATGACCCGCAGGCTCCCCTCCGGGCCGAGCAGGTGGCCCTGCCCGATCACCTCCGAGAGGCGCCGGGGCCGCAGACGGTCGGCCAGCGGACGCGGACCCTTGCCGGTCCGCGCCTCCTCCGCCCCGCCCGCCGTGTCGAAGAGGTCCGCCATCGCGCGCCCGAGCCTAGTGCCGACGGCGCCGACCCTCAATGCATCTTGGTGGCCATCGACACGAAGTAGCAGCGGTGCGGCACGCCGTCGAAGTCCATCTCGGGGCCCGCCGGCGCCATGTCGATCCCGAGCCGCCGGGCGAGCCGCGGGATGAGCGTGGGCAGGAGGCCGATCAGGACCGTCGCGCCGAGGCCGCGGGCGGAGCGGATCATCTCGCCCATGATCGACATCTGCACGCGCCGCCGGATCGCCTGGTCCACGTCCGAGACCACGAAGAGGCGGTTGGCGTCCCAGATATGCGGCGCGACCGGCGCCGTGTCCCACAGCAGGTTGCCGGGGATCGTGTCGAGCAGGCCCCGCTGCGCGTCGCGCACCATGTAGCTGTAGATCCCGCACTTCGCCGTCGTCGGCGTGAGCCGCACGCCCGCCATGACGCGGCCGTTCTCGTGGGCGCAGCACCAGCGGCTCTGCGCCGTGTCGTACTGGTCGAACTCCATCCCCGCCTCGGCGGGAAGATCCCAGTTCTTCGTCTCGATGAAGGTGCGGTGGCGCGCGCGCAGCATATTGGGGAACAGCGCGCCGTGCTCGTGCATGTTGTCGAAGGACAGCGTGGTGGTCTGCATGGAACAGTTT
>NZ_JBQLZP010000341.1:0-3133 GCF_052168335.1 Roseicyclus sp.
GACCGTCCCGCCTACGACACCGTCGCGCAGGCGGCTTCCGGCTACCTCCGGCTCCTGACGCCGCCCGCCAATCCGCGCGTCATCGGTCCCGCGATCGCGGACGCCGTGACCGGCCAGTATGCGGCCATGGCCTGTCTCTCCGCGCTGCTCGAGCGGTCGAAGACGGGCAAGGGCCGCCGCATCGACATCTCGATGCTCGAGGCCATGTGCCACTTCAACCTCGACAGTTTCACCCACTACTATTCGGTGGGCGAGGTCATGGGCCCGCTTTCGCGTCCGGTCGTTTCGCAGAGCTACACCTTCGAATGCGCGGACGGGAAATGGGTGGCGATCCACATGTCCTCGCCGCCGAAGTTCTGGGAAGGAATGCTGCGCGCAACCGGGCAGGAGCATCTTGCGGACGACCCCCGGTTCGCCGAGCGGCTGGACCGCATCCGCCACCAGGACGACCTCATCGACATCCTGACGCCCGTGTTCCGGGAACGGACGCGCGACGCCTGGTGCGCAAGCCTTCTCGAGAACGAGGTGCCGCATTCGCCAGCCTACGATTCGGACGAGGCCCTCGAGGATCCGCAGGCGGTCCACCTCGGCATCAAGGTGAGCGCGCCGTCTTCCGAACTCGGCACCTTCACGACGGTGCGCCCGCCCTACAACTTCGACGGCGCCGCCGAGACCGGGGTGCTTGCGCCGCCCGTCCTCGACGAGCACGGCGACGAGATCCGCGCCGAGCTGCGCAAGCGGAAGGCGGGCTGAGGCATGGCGAGGCTCCTCTTCATCGCGGGCAGCCTGCGTGCCGCCTCCTCCGCGCGCGCCATGGCCCGCGCGCTCGCCGCCCGCGTCGAGGACCGGGCCGACGTGGCCTTCGCCGAGATCGGGTCGCTGCCGCACTACAACGCGGACGTCACCGGCGATCCGCATGTCGCCGCGTTCGTGGAGGCGGTCCGCGCGGCGGACGGGCTTGTCTTCGTCACGCCGGAATACAACTACTCGATGCCGGGGGTCCTGAAGAACGCGATCGACTGGGCATCCCGACCGGCCTACGGGTCGGTGTTCAGGGGCAAGCCCTGCTTCGTGGCGACGACCTCGGGCGGGGCGATGGGTGGCGTGCGCGCGCAGGCGCATCTGAAATACGTGTTGAACGGTATGCTGGCCGAGGTCTTCGCGGCCAAGGAGATCGTCGTGCCCTTCGCCAACCAGAAGGTCGTCGACGGGGTTTTTCAGGACGAGGCGATCCTCGGGTTCGCGGAGGAGACGCTGGTTGCGTTCCTCGCGCGGATCGGGGCGGTCAAGGGATAGGCGGGGCGAAAGAGACGATGCGGCTGATCACATTCGAGCGGCGGGACGGCAACCGTGGCTACGGCACCACCGACGGGACGACACTGCGGGACGCGAGCGCCGAACTGTCGGAGCGCTACGCCGACCTCAAGGCGGTCATCGCGGCGGACGCGGTGGCCGAGCTTGCCGGCCGTGGCCCGGAGATGCCGCTGTCGGAGGTGTCGCTCCTGCCGCCGATCCCCGAGCCGGAGAAGATCCTCTGCATCGGGCTGAACTACCTGCCGCACATCCTCGAGACGGGCCGGGCCAAGCCCGAGAAGCCGGCGATCTTCACGCGCTATCCCGACAGTGTCGTGGGCCACGGCAGCCCGATGATCCGCCCTGCGGCCAGCCACAGGTTCGACTACGAGGGCGAACTCGCCGTCATCATCGGCAGGCCCGGCCGCCACATCGCCGAGGCCGACGCCTGGGACCACATCGCGGGCTATGCCTGCTTCAACGACGGCTCGATCCGCGACTACCAGAACCACACGACGCAATTCTGGCCCGGCAAGAGCTTCGAGCGCTCGGGCGCCTTCGGGCCCTGGATCGTGACGCCGGACGAGGCGGGCGACATCACGGCCCAGAGCCTGACCACGCGCGTCAACGGCAATGTCGAGCAGCACACGCCGATCGCCGACATGGCCATCGGCATCCCCGAACTCATCGCCTATGCCTCGACGGTGACGACGCTGAAGCCGGGCGACGTGATCGCCACGGGCACGCCCGGCGGCGTCGGCAACCACCGCAAGCCGCAGCTCTTCCTTGAGCCGGGCATGAGCGTCGAGGTCGAGATCACCAATGTAGGCACCTTGTCCAACGGCGTGGAGGACGAGGCGCCCTGACGACGGCATCCGCGCCGCGCGGGGAGGCGGGGCGCGGGACATGCGGCGAGGAGGCCGCGATCCTTGGGAGGACAAGACAGATGAAGAAGTTGCTCGCCTTCGCTCTGGCGGGGTCGGTGGCCGTGCCCACGACGCTCGCCGCGCAGGAAACCATCAGCCTGACCATCGCCTCGAGCCATCCCACCACGATCCCGTGGGTCGGCATGATGCAGACCCATTTCATGGCGCGCACCGACGAGATCCTCGCCGAGACGGGCACCTACCGGATCGAGTGGCAGGAGGCCTTCGGCGGCCAGCTCTACCGTGCCAACGCGACGCTGAGCTCGGTCGAGGACGGGATCACGGACGTGGGCTGGGTGTTCTCGATGCTGGAGGGCGGGCAACTGCCGCTCAGCCAGGTCTCGAGCTACACGCCGTTCACCACCAGCAATCCGCCGGCGCAGCTCGACGTGATGTGGGATCTTCTCGAGAACAACGCCGCCTTCGCCGAGGAGTGGTCGCAGTACAACCTCGTGGTGCTGGGCCTCACCGGCACCGATGGCTACGACATCTACACCGCCGAGCCGATCGACAGCATCGCGGATCTCGACGGGATGAAGATCTCGGCGCCGGGCGCGCTCGCCAACTGGCTCAGGGGCACGGGGGCGAACGCCGTCGACGGGTCGCTGACGACCTACTACACCGACATCCAGACCGGGGTGTCGCAAGGCGTCCTGTCTCTTGCGCTGGGCGTGCTGCCCGCGCGGATCTACGAGGTCGCACCCTTCGTCACGCGGGTGCGGATGGGCGTCGCCTTCTCGGGCGCCATCGCCGTCAATCGCGACAGCTGGGAGTCGCTGCCCGAAGAGGTGCAGGCCGCCATGACCGAGGCCGGGCGCTACTATACCGAGGCGCATGGCCAGGACCTGCTCGAGCGGCACGAGGCCGAACTCCGCATCATCGCCGCGACCCGGAATTGCCCGGGATGCCGCAAC
>NZ_JBQLZP010000342.1:0-2355 GCF_052168335.1 Roseicyclus sp.
ACGAGGCCGAAGGGGAAATAGGCCTCGCCACCCATGTTGACGCCGGCGTGGCACGACGCGCAACCCTGGTCGATGAAGGCCTGGAGGCCGCGGATCTCCTGCTCGTTCAGGGCGTCGGCACCCATCAGGAACTGGTCGAAGCGCGAGTTCGGCGTGGTCAGCGTCGCCTCGAAGGCCTCGATGGCCAGCGCGAAATTCTCGAACGTGACCGGGGCCGCCTCGCCGGGGAAGGCCTCGTTGAAGGCGGTGACATAGGCCTCCATCGAGTTCAGCGTGTCGATGACGCGCTGGGGCGTGTTGTTCATCTCGACGCCCGCCTGCACGGGGCCCATCGCCTGCTCGGCCAGGTCGGCGGCGCGGCCGTCCCAGAACTGCGCGATGTTGAAGACGGCGTTGTAGACGGTGGGCGCGTTCCGCGGTCCGCGCTGCCAACCATGGCCGATCGAGGTCTCGAGCCCGTCGACGCCGCCGAGGCCGACGTTGTGGCAGGACTGGCAGGAGAACAGGCCGGACCGCGACATGCGCGGATCGAAGAACAGCATCGCGCCGAGGTCGATCCGCGGGCGGCTGATGATGTTGCCCTCGAGTTCGGGCGTCGTCAGCGGAATGGGATCGAACAGATCGTTCGCGAGGGACCGCAACTCGTCGTTGGCGAGGGCGGGGCCCGCCAGCGCGGTGAGAAGCGCTGCGGTTGCGGTCAGTGTCAGGTATCTCATTGGGGTACTCCCGGGATCGTTGCGCGCTTCCGGAGGTCTTCTTGGAACGATTCCAGATTTCCCACGCGGGCGCAGGCGCCGACTTGATCCCGATCAAACGGGCGGGCGAAATCGGTCAGGCGCCGTGCGGCAGGGCGCCGCGCTGCGACGACATGGAGCGTGGCGGTTTGCGGAAAGCCGTCTCAGCGGCGCAGGCCGGTGCCGATCTCGTCGAGGATGCGCTCGATCGCGGGGCCCGTGCCGGCCGACCTGCCCGCGACGATCGCGTCGAAGCGCAGGCGCAGCGCGGCCTTTTCCGCGCCCTGGCAATCGTTCCAGGGGCGGCCCTGCAGCCCCATGATAAGGACGCAGTAGCCGATGAAGTGGGGGCGGTGGCCGGCGGCGAGCATCCGCCCGTAGGCCTCGTCGGCGCCGAGCGCGCGGAGCGCCGTGGCGGAGAGGATGCCCGCATCGGCGAGCGCGCGCGCCATGGCTGGACCGACGTTGCGGATCGCGGTCACGGGGTCGTCGGCCGCGTGGGCCGGGTCTTCGTCCGTCATCGCGGGCAACCTCCTGCCCGCGAGCCTATCAGATGCTCGCCCAGTCGGTGAAGTGGACGGGACGCGGGCGCGGTTTCTGGGGGGCGCCCTTGGGGGGGACGGGTTGGGGCTTGTCGGGCATAACTCTGCTCCACTGCGTCATGAAAAACGCGTTAATCGAACCCCAGGTCCGTGAAAAAATCGACCCGAAACATGGAAACAATGTGGCGCAATTGTGTCGGCGGTGGGGATGTGGCCGGCGGGCCACACCCCTTTTCTCTGCAATTTGAAGCGTTTATCCGCGTGCCTTCAGCGCGTCGTAGTTCGCCTTGATCCGCTCGAGGATGTAGTCGCCCGCCGTGATCGCGGGGTATTTCCGCGCCGGGCCCTGCAGGACGAAGTCGCGGTTGGCCTGCGCGAAGAAGGGGATCGAGTAGCGGGAGCCCTGGTATTCGTCGGCGCGCGGCATCCGCACCCGGTGCGGGTTGGACAGGAGCCTGTCGTCCGACCAGCGCATCAGCATGTCGCCGATGTTGCAGGTGATGATGCCCGTCACCGGCTCCACATCCGTCCAGGCGCCCTCCTCGGCGGCATGGCCGGGACAGACCTGGAGCCCGCCCTGACCCGTCTTCTGGTGGAGGAGCGTGAGGCAGTCGAAGTCCGTATGCGCGCCCGCGCGCCAACCCTCGAAATCCTCGGGCTTCGCGTTCTCCATCGGCAGGTAGTGGATCAGCCGCAGCGTCGACTGGTACTCGGGCGAGGCGGCATCGTGCGCGCGGGTGAAGAGGTCCTCGGGAAAGCCGAGCTTCATGGCGAAGCACGACAGCACGCGCATCGCGACCTCCCAGTTGGCGCGCTCGAAGGCCAGCATCGTCTCGCGGAAGCCCGGGATCGCCGCCGGATCGGGCCAGAGCCCGTCCATCCGGGGCAGGGTGATCTGGTAGCTCTCCTTCTGGTCGGGCGTGCCGGTCGAGGGGCGGACCTGCGCCTTGAACTCCCAGCCTGCGTTGGTGCCGGGGCGGAGCGGCAGGGCGGCCTTGGCCTCCCCGGGCAGCGCGAAGAAGGCCTCGCTGAGCGCGAAGGCCTCCTCGATCCGGTCGAGCGGGATCCCGTGACCGGTG
>NZ_JBQLZP010000343.1:0-2264 GCF_052168335.1 Roseicyclus sp.
GGCGGGGGGGCCGCCGGCTCGGCGGCGCCGGGTAGGGCAGATGCCGCCTCGCCCGCCGGGGCCGGGCCCCCGGCGGAGGCCTCCGGGGCTGCCCCGCTCGCGGCCTCGGCCGGGGCGGTCTCGTCCACGGCTTCCAGCGCGGCGTCCGCGGCATCCTCGAGGGCAGCGGCGGCCTCGGCGGCGGTCTCCGCGAGGCTCTGGGCCGCGGGCGCAACCGCATCTGCGGCGGCATCCGCCGCCCCGGTCACGGCCTCGCCGACGGCGGCGGCGGCATCGGAGGCCTCCTCGGCCAGGGCGGCGGCGGCATCGGTCGCCTCCTCGGCCCCTGTCGCAACGGCTTCGACCGCGTCCTCGACCGCGTCCGCGGCGGCTTCGGAGGCCTCTTCGAGCGGCGACGGCGCGTCTTCCGCAGCCAGGGCGGCGCCCTCCACGGAGGTGTCCGCGCCTGTGTCCGTAGCCGGGGCGGTCTCCGGCGCGGCGGTCTCGGGCGGCGCGGCACGGCTCAGGAAATACCCCGCGGCCCCGAGGCTCGCGAGAATGACGATAACGATCAGGACGCGACTCATGCTGGTTCCCACGCGGCTCCGGTGACTGCCCGCCCGGCTACACAAGCCGTGCCGCACCCGCAATGCCGCGGGCGCGAAAGGCCCGAACCCGGCAGGGAACCGCCCAGAGACCCCGCCAAATCGCCTTGAAAGACAGGCCCCTTGACGATACCTTGCGTGCTCAAATTCCAGGCTACAGAAGGACGAACCCCATAGCCCGCAGACCCCACAACGCGCCGCCGACCCGCGATACCGGCCCGCGCGTGAACGACCGCATCCGCGGCCCCGAGATTCGGCTGATCGGACCCGAGGGCGAGAACCTCGGTGTCGTGCATCCGGCCCGGGCGCTCGATCTCGCCGTCGAAGCCGGCCTCGACCTCGTCGAGATCTCGCCCAACGCCACGCCCCCCGTCTGCAAGATCATGGACTTCGGCAAGTTCAAGTACGAGACGCAGAAGAAGGAAGCCGAGGCGCGGAAGAAGCAGAAGATCATCGAGATCAAGGAAGTGAAGTTCCGCCCCAACACCGACACGCACGACTACGAAGTGAAGATGCGCAACGTGGTCCGCTTCCTCGAGGGCGGCGACAAGGTGAAGGTGACGCTCCGCTTCCGCGGTCGCGAGATGGCGCACCAGAACCTCGGGCGCGAACTGCTCGAGCGGGTCGCGGCGGATGTCGAGGGCCTCGGCAAGATCGAGAACATGCCCAAGATGGAAGGCCGCCAGATGGTCATGATGATCGGCCCGGCGAAATAGCGCCAGGTTTTCCGGAGGCGAGACGAGGCGCGCCCGCCCGGCGCGCCTTTTTTCATGGCGCTCCGGGGGGGCCGCGACGATTGGTGCGGAATCCCGGACGCTGTGTTCGCGCCGTCCGCGGCGAATGCGCCTCAAAATGTGACGAAAACGTGGTAGCTCCGTGGCGGAAGTCGGCGCACACCGATGCGACCGGGTTCCGGAGTGCATGGCGCGGAGTGAAGCGCCCAAGGAGTTTTTGTAGCATGAAGACCCATTTCACCGCCGCAGCCCTGTCGGTGGCCCTGGCCATCGCCGGAAGCGCGCAGGCATCGACCGTTCTGAACGGAAGCTTCGAGGACGTGTCCGGCGGAACGGTCCTGCTCGACAGCGGGTCGTGGAAGGTCTACGGGACGCTGCCGGGCTGGACGACGGTGTCCGGCAACGGCATCGAGGTGCAGACCAATCCCACGCTGGGGTTCATCGACGCGCAGGATGGCCGGCGCTACGTCGAGCTCGACAGCCACCCGGTGACCGGGTCCAACACAACGATGCGCCAGCAGGTGCATCTGGGCGTCGGCAGCTACGACCTGTCCTTCTTCTTCAGCCCCCGCACGCGGGACGCCTCGACGAACGGCATCTTCTTCAGCGTCGCCGAAGCCCTCGGCGGCGGCCTGCTGAACTATGGCGAGGTCACGGGGCCGGGCGGCCCCTACCAGGTCGGCACCTGGACCGAGGTGGTGTCGCGCTTCACCGTGAGCACGGCGGGTCTGTTCAACCTCGACTTCGGCGCGACCGGACGCGGGGACACGCTCGGCGGGCTGATCGACAACGTGTCGATCGCGCCCGTCCCGCTGCCGGCCGGGGCGCTGCTCCTGCTGACGGCGATCGGCGGCCTCGCCGTGGCGCGCCGGCGCACAACGGCCTGACGCAGCCCGGGACGACAGGAAAACGCCCGCTCCGGCGATGACCGGGGCGGGCGCTGTCA
>NZ_JBQLZP010000344.1:0-2125 GCF_052168335.1 Roseicyclus sp.
CCCCGCAGGTTCGTGAGCCCGACGAGAAGCGCGAGTGCCGCGCCCACAAGCGTCGCAAGCACGGAGGATATCGCGGCGCTCTCTAGCGAGTTCAAGAGGGCTCGAGGCACGGACCTGCTGTCGAGGGCGGTCCGGATCGGCTCGAGCGACGGCGCGCCTTCGGCCGACAGCCCCTCGCGGAACAAGAGGGCGAGCGGCGTCACCATGAGCGCCGCCGCAAACAGGATTAGGGCGGCGAGCGTTATTCCCTCGCCGCCCCATCGCGCGTGAAGTGCCCCTCGCAGGATCAGCCGCCGAAGATCTCGGTGAAGCGCAGCCGGTCCTCGTCCGCGCTCCGGAGCGCTGCGGCCGGGTCGAAGTCGAGAAGCCGGATTTCCTCGAGCGCCGGGAACCCTTCCGGCGGCGAGATCGCAGGATGCGCGGGCAGGTAACCCATGTCGGCGGCAAGCTGCTGGCCCTCGGGCGAAAGGAGGAAGTCCACGAAAGCCTGCGCTGCCGGCACATTCTGCGCCGTCGAAAGGATGGCGACGGGCTCGGTCACGGCCGAGACGCCCTCTTCCGGGAAGACGAAGCCCACGGGCGCCCCGTTCGGGATCTCGCGGATCGGCAGGAAGTCGACGACCATGCCGAACATCTGCTCGCCGCCCGCGACGGCGTTGTAGACGCCCCCGTTGCCGCCCTGCGGGTTGGTGCCCTGAGCGGCGAGGCCTTCGTAATATTCCCAGCCGAGGTCAGGATGGGAGGTGAGCGAGATCATGTGGATCGTCGCGGCCCCGCTGGTGAGCGGCGAGGGCATGGCGATCTGGCCCGCCGCCTCGGGGCGCAGCAGATCGGCCCAGGTCTCCGGCACGAAGGGTGCCGCGGTATTGTAGATGATCCCGGTCGTGATGAGCTTGGTCGAGAAGTAGTGGCGCTCAGGGTCCATGAGCGACGGATCGTAGGCAGAGACGTCCGCCCCGGCATAGGGCAGGAGGCGGCCCTGCGCCTCGAGACCCTCCATCGTGACCGTGTCCGCGATGAGGAGCACGTCGGGCTGTGGGCTGCCTGCGGCGAACTCGGCCTCGAGCCGGGCCATGACCTGCGTGGTCCCGTCGCGGATCCACTCCACCTCGACGTTCGGGTAGGCGGCTGTGAAGGCATCGACGGTGCGCTGCGCGTCCTCGTTCGGCTGCGAGGTGTAGAGGACGAGGCGCCCCGAGACATCCGTGGTCTGGGCCATGGCAGGAGCGGCGAGACTGACGGCGGCGAGCGCGGCGACGATGGTGCGGTTCATGGCAATCCCCAGTTGTCCGAGCGATGCACTCGGATTTGCAAGCACGTTGCGGATAGCCGCTCCGTGTAACGTCCGCGTGACCCTGCTGCCGACGTCGGCCGCGCTCGACACGAGCTGCGTCGGAAGAGAAATCACGCGCGCACCGGCCGCGCAGATCCGGCAGAAGGCCACGCCAGCAGCTTCCGCTGCCGCGGCAGGCGGGTGGCTCGGAGCCTCAGTTCGGTAAACGGCCGGCGACGCCCGTTTCGCTCGGTTCGGCCGACGCATTGGCGGCGAAGAAGCGGCGCACCGGGCCATAGAGCAGCGCGCTCGCGTGGCAGACCAGGTAGTCGTCCCCGAAGATGCGGCCGCCCTCGACCGGTACGACGCAGAGGTCGTTCGTGCGCGGCGCTTCGCGGTCAAGGACAGGCCCAATACCGAAGCCACGCCGCACGGCCTCGGCGACCGCCTCGCGGCTGGCGACCTCGAAGGCAACGCGCGGGTCGAGACTGGTGGCCTCGAACGCCTCCATCAGGAGGGCACGAGTGAAGCTGCCGCGCTCGCGCAGGACGATCGGTTCCGCCGCCAGGTCCTGCAGGTCGACGGAAGACCGAGCGGCAAACGGGTGGCTCCGCGGAACGATCACCGCGATGCTCTGACGGCGGTAGAACTGACAGTGATAGGGCGGCTTCGGCGCGCGCAGCCCGATCATGATGACATCGAGTTCGTAGGCGTCGAGCGCCGCGAAGAGGTCAGCCGAATTGGCGGCGCGCAGTTCCAGCGCCGTGCGCGGATCGGCCCGGCGGAACACTTCGGCGGCGTCGAGCGCGATCTGGGGCGCGGAAAACCCGAAGCGCGCCGCTGCGCTTCGGG
>NZ_JBQLZP010000345.1:0-13121 GCF_052168335.1 Roseicyclus sp.
TCAAGCCCGGCGGCAACGCCGAGTTCAAGGTGATCGAGGCCATCGCCGCGACCCCCGAGGGCGACCACGAGGAGATCCGCCGCCGGATCGAGGCCGAGCACGCCGCCGACGAGGAGAAGGTGAAGGCCGCCGGCGGCCTCTATGTCCTCGCGACCGAGCGGCACGAGAGTCGGCGCATCGACAACCAGCTCCGCGGCCGTTCGGGCCGCCAGGGCGACCCGGGCCGCTCCTCCTTCTTCCTGTCGCTCGAGGACGACCTCATGCGCATCTTCGGGTCCGACCGGCTCGACAAGATGCTGTCGACCCTCGGCATGAAGGAGGGTGAGGCCATCGTCCATCCCTGGGTGAACAAGTCGCTCGAGCGGGCGCAGGCGAAGGTCGAGGGACGCAACTTCGACATCCGCAAGCAGCTCCTGAAGTTCGACGACGTGATGAACGACCAGCGGAAGGTCATCTTCGCCCAGCGCCACGAGATCATGGGCGCCGAGGAGATCGCCGAGGTTGCGCGCGACATGCGCCACCAGGTGATCGAGGATCTCGTCGACACGCACATGCCGCCGCGCTCCTACGCCGACCAGTGGGACACCGAGGGGCTGCGCCAGGCGGTGCGCGAGACGCTCGGCCTCGATCTGCCCATCGAGGACTGGGCCGCCGAGGACGGCGTCGACCAGGAGGTCGTGCGCGAGCGGCTGGAGACCAAGGCCGACGAATACATGGCCTCGAAGGCCGCGCAGTTCGGCCCCGAGCAGATGCGCAACATCGAGAAGCAGGTGCTTCTCCAGACCATCGACCAGAAGTGGCGCGAGCATCTCCTGACGCTGGAGCACCTGCGCTCGGTCGTCGGCTTCCGCGGCTATGCCCAGCGCGATCCGCTGAACGAGTACAAGACCGAGTCCTTCCAGCTCTTCGAGCGGATGCTCGACGGCCTGCGCGCCGACGTGAGCTCGAAGCTGGCGCGCATCCAGCCGCTGACCGCCGAGCAGCAGGCCGAGATCATCCGCCAGCTCCAGGCCCAGCAGGCCGCGGCCCAGCGCGAGCTCGAGACGGCGGCGGCCGCCTCCGGCACCGGGCCCGCCGCGGCGGAGGCGCCGCAGCCGCTCGTCGCCGGGTTCGACGAGACCAACCCCGACACCTGGGGCAATCCCGGCCGGAACGACGCCTGCCCCTGCGGTTCGGGCAAGAAGTTCAAGCACTGCCACGGACGGCTCGCCTGAGCGGGAATTGATCGACCGGGGAGACAATCTCCCCGGTCTCTGTCCATTGCCTCCCAATTCCCGCCGCATTCCGAGCGCAGCCTGACCGCTCCGTTGCCGCACGCGGCACCTCCGCGTGCGATGGACGAGGGAGCGTGGACATGGCTTTGAAGCAATCGACGACGCGCGCGGTCGCGGTGATGGTCGTGGGCGGCAGCACGGCACTCTTCGCGGCGCAGGCGAACGTGCTGCCTGGCATCTACACCCCTCCGGCGGACGCCCTGGCGTTTCGCGCCACGGGGCCGGGGACCGCACCGCTCGCCATCCCACAGACCGCCATCGTTCCCGACGGCTTCGCCCGGATGCAATCCCACTTTCTGCCGCCGCGCTCGGGTTTCGCGGAGCCGCCGGGCCCCGTCACCTCGGCGGCGGAGGCGGAGTTCCCGACCGACGCGGTCCTGCACCCCGCGTCGCTGGTCCCGCCCGCGATCCCGGAGGCGCCCGACGCCGCGCCCGGGGTTCCGGCCAGCGGATCGCCCGAAGGGTTCAGTCCGCTCGGCCTTCCCTGCGGTCTCGACATCGCCGCCGAGGCCCTGCCGGGCGCGACCATCGCCCTCGACGTCAGCGCGCCCTGCCATCCCGACGCCGTCGTGACCGTCAGCCACGCAGGCCTGACCTTCACCGCCCGCACCGGTATCGTCGGCCTGCTCACTCTGGACCTGCCCGCGATGGAGCGCGCGGCGCGCGTCTCCGTCCTCCTCGAGGACGGGACCGAGCGGAGCCTGTCGCTCGACGTGCCAGACCTCGACGGGTTCGAGCGCGTCGCCCTCGCCTTCCCCGGCGTTCTGGGGATGGAGCTTCACGCCCTCGAGGATGGGGCCGCCTGGATGTCCGAGGGCCACGTTCACCGGAGCGCCCCGCGCGGGCCGGAGGCGGCGGAGACCGGCGCGGGTTTCCTGACGCTTCTGGGCGATGCCGACGCACCCCCGGCGCTCCTCGCGCAGGTCTATACCCGCCCGCTCTCGGGCGGGTCGGCCGCCATCTCGGTCGACGCGCCCATCACGAGCGCCACCTGCGCCGGCGAGGCGGATGCGCGCCTCCTGCGGAGCCTCGGCGGCCGCCTCGACGAGACGGAGATCCGCTTCACCTATCCGGGCTGCGAGGCCGTTGGCGACACTCTGGTGTTGCAAAATCTTGTGGGGGAGCCGAGACTCGCCGCCAATTGAGGCAAGCGTCGTCCCGTTCTCATGCTCCATCGCATCGGCGCGGCAGCGCGGGCCGCAGCCCTGATCCTCGTCGCCGTGACCGGCCCGGCTGCCTTCGCGCAGGACGTGGAACTGCGCTCCTTCGACGGCAGCGTGGAGCTCGAGGGCAACCTCCTCGCCTATGACGGGGCCTATTACCAGATCGAGACGATCTACGGCCCCCTGACCGTCTCGGCCGAGGGCGTCACCTGCGCCGGGCCGGGCTGCCCCGACCTCACCAGCTTCGTCGCCGAGGCGCGGATCGCCGGAGCCGCCACCGTGGCCGAGGGGCTGCTGCCGGACCTCATCGCCGCCTTCGCCGAGGCGCGCGGGATGGAGGCCGTCCGGGAGGATGTCGCGGGCGGCACCGTCCACACGCTGTTCCGCGAGGACGGCGAGGCCGCAGCGCGCTTCTTCGTCACGCCGGGCACGACCGACGAGGGGTTTCTCGCGCTCCTGAACGGCGAGGTCGACATGGCGCTCGCCCTGCGCGAGCCGGAGGAGGCGGAGCGTCTCGCCGCGCGCGACCAGGCGCCGGACGATCCGCCCCTGACCCGACGGGTGCGCGTGCTGGCCCTCGATGCGCTGGTGCCGGTGGTCTCGCCGCAGAACCCGGTGGCGGAGCTGTCGATGACCGATCTCGCGCGGCTCTTCTCCGGCGAGATCGAGAGCTGGACCGAGCTCGGCGGACCGGACGCGCCGGTGGCCCTGCACCTTCTCGCGCCGGGCCTCGGTCCCGCGCAGGACTTCGCGCTGCGCCTCCTCGAAGCCACGGACCGGCCGCTGGGCCCCGGCATCGTCCGCCACGACAGCGCGGCGGAGCTTGCGCGCGCGGTGGCGGGCGACGCCTTCGCCGTGGGGATCACCTCGCGCTCCTCCACGGGTCCGGCGCGCGCGCTGCCGCTGACCGGGGAATGCGACTTCTCCCAGTCGGCGACGGCGGACGCGGTGAAGTCCGAGGACTATCCGCTGACCGCGCCCGTCTACCTCTATCTCGCGCCCTACCGGCTGCCGCAGCTCGTCCGGCAGTTCCTCGCCTTCACCGAGACGGGCGAGGCCGAGCGCATCGTCCGGCAGGCGGGCTTCGTCGACCAGACGCTGACGCGGACGCCCCTGACGCTCCAGGGCGAGCGGCTGCGGAACGCCGTTCTGGCGGCGGGCGAGGACGTGACGCTCGAGGACCTCCAGGCGATGCTGCGCCGCCTCGGCGCGGCCGAACGGCTCTCGCCCACCTTCCGCTTCGAGGGCGGCGCGGCCGATCTCGACACCCAGTCGCGCGCCGCCGTCGGCCGCCTCGCCGCCGCGATCGAGCGCGGGGCCTTCGACGGGCGGACGCTGCTGTTCGTCGGCTTCTCGGACGGCGCGGGCTCGGCCATCGTGAACACGCGGCTCGCGGAACGCCGCGCGGACGCGGTGATGGAGGCCGTGCGCGCCGCCGCCGAGGGTGCCGGGGCGCGCGTTCAGCTGCGGACCGAGGCCTTCGGCGAGGCGCTGCCCATGGCCTGCGAGGACACCGACTGGGGCCGCGCGGTCAACCGCCGCGTCGAGGTCTGGGTCGAGTAGGCGGCCTAGAGATACCCCTCCGAACGAAAGCTCAGCTCCCGCGCCTTGCCGATCACGAGGTGGTCGTGGAGGACGAGACCCAACACCTCCGCCGCGTCGCGGATCGCGTAGGTCATGTCGATGTCCGACCGGCTGGGCGTGGGATCGCCGGACGGGTGATTGTGCACGAGGATCAGCGCCGAGGCGTTCAGCTCGAGCGCGCGCTTCACCACCTCGCGCGGGTAGACGGGAACGTGGTCCACCGTCCCCTCCGCCTGCGCCTCGTCGGCGATCAGGATGTTCTTCCGGTCGAGGTAGAGGACGCGGAACTGCTCGATGTCCCGGTGCGCCATGGCGGCCTGGCAATACTCCAGCAGCGCGTCCCAGGAGGACAGGACCGGCTTCTTCATGACGCGGGCGCGCGCCATGCGGTGCCCCACGGCCTGCATCAGCTTCAGCTCGAAGATCACCTGCTCGCCCACGCCCGCGACCTCGCGCAGCCGCGCGGGCGGGGCGGCGAGGACGTGGTTGATGTCGCCGAACCGTTTCAGCAGGTCCTTGGCGAGCGGCTTCGTGTCGCCGCGCCGGATCGCGCGGTAGAGGATCATCTCGAGGAGCTCGTAATCCGGCACGGCATCCGCGCCCCCCTCGGTGAAGCGCTGGCGCAGGCGGTCGCGGTGGGCGTGGCGGTGACCCTCCGCCCCCCTGGAGGGGCCGGCGGCGGGCCTCGGCGCGGCCTCCACCGGCTGTCCGGTGAAGCTCGCGGACATGTCGTCGAAGCGGAAGGTCGGCTGGTCGGGCATGGCCCGAGCCTCGCCCGAAATGGTTAACCCGCCGTTACTCCGCGCTTCGGTCCCAGGTCGGGTGGAAGCGCCCGGCCGGCGACAGCGTGAAGATCTCGCACCCCGTGGCGGTGACGCCCACGGAATGCTCGAACTGGGCCGAGAGGCTCTTGTCCCGCGTCACGGCGGTCCAGTCGTCGGCCAGCACCTTCGTCTCGGGACGGCCGAGATTCACCATGGGCTCGATGGTGAAGAACATGCCTTCCTCGAGGACCGGCCCCGTTCCGGGCCGCCCGTAGTGCAGCACGTTCGGCGGCGCATGGAAGACCTGCCCCAGCCCGTGGCCGCAGAAGTCGCGGACGACGGACATGCGGTTGCCCTCCACGAAGGTCTGGATGGCGTGGCCGATGTCGCCGAAGGTGGCGCCGGGCCGCACCGCCTCGATCCCCTTCATCAGCGCGTCATGCGTCACCTGAACCAGCCGGTCGGCCTTCCGCCCCATGGTGCCGGCGACGTACATCCGGCTCGTGTCGCCGTACCAGCCGTCGACGATCACGGTGACGTCGATGTTGAGGATGTCGCCGTCCTTGAGAACCTTGTTCCCGGGAATCCCGTGGCAGACGACGTGGTTCACCGAGATGCAGCTCGCGTGCGCATAGCCGCGATACCCGATCGTGGCAGAGGTCGCGCCCGCACCCTCGACCATGCGCTCGATCGCCTCGTCGATCTCGCCGGTGGTGACGCCCGGCGCGACCATGGGTCCGATACGGTCGAGAATGTCCGCAGCGACCCGCCCGGCGCGGTGCATGCCGGCGAAGTCCTCTCGGCTGTGGATGCGGATGCCGTCCTTCGTCAGGCGGCCCTTGAAGTCGTCCAAGACATGTCTCCGGGGGGCTTGGTCGCGCATAACCTAAGGACTTTCCGTGTCGATTTCCAGTAAGGCCGAACGCGCGGCCTGCGGCGCGGGATCGACCGGCAGCGGCCCGGCCAGCTCGATCCCCGAGACGGCGATCCGCGTGCCGTGGCACAGCATCTCGACGCCCGCCTCCCGCGCCCGGTCGAAGGCCGCCGCATAGCCCGGATCGAGATCGGGCGCGAGGCGGAAGCGGGCACAGTCGCTGCGCTGGCTCACGTAGAGCATCACGGCCCGCCCGCCACCCGCGACGATGGCACGAAGCTCCTCGAGGTGCTTGGCGCCCCGTGCCGTGACGCAGTCGGGAAACTCGGCCCAGTCGCCCGCGCGCCGGAGGTGGACGTTCTTGATCTCCACGTAGGCGTCGGGACGCCCCGGCGCCGAGAGGAGGAAGTCGATCCGGCTGTTCGTGCCGTAGCGCTGCTCGGGCCGGATGGTCGTGTATCCCGAAAGCGCCTCGATGCGGCCGGCGGCCAGCGCCTCGCCCACGATCCGGTTCGGCACGCCGGTGTCGATCCCGGCAAGGTGGCCCTCCGGCAGCTCGACGAGACGCCAGGCGTGCTTGAGCTTCTTGCGCGGGTCGTCGTTCGGCTCGAGCCAGATGCGCATGCCGGGCTCGGCGAGGCCCATCATGCTGCCGGGATTCGGGCAATGCGCGGTCACGACCGTGCCGCAGGACAGTTCGGCATCGGCCAGGAACCGCTTGTAGCGGCGGAGCAGCCTCGCGGGCACAAGCGGCGTTTGAAAGCGCATGGATCCGCGCCTATACCGGAGCGGACCGGAAGCCAAGGGACGGGGCCTTTCCCATGCAGAATCCGACTGCCGCCATGCTCGTGATCGGGGACGAGATCCTCTCGGGCCGGACGCGCGACGCCAACATGCACCATCTCGCCAAGGCGCTGACCGACCATGGCATCCGCCTGGCCGAGGTGCGGATCGTGCCGGACGAGCACGCGCGCATCGTCGAGGCGGCGCGCGCGTTGTCTGGCGCCTACGACCACGTCTTCACCTCGGGCGGCATCGGCCCCACCCATGACGACATCACGGCCGACGCCATCGCCGAGGCGCTGGGCGTTCCGCTCGGCATCCGCGAGGACGCGCGCGCGATCCTGCAGGCCCACTACGACCGGCAGGGGCAGGAGCTGAACGCCGCCCGCCTGCGCATGGCCCGCATCCCTGAGGGGGCGGCGCTCATCGACAACCCGGTGTCGGCGGCGCCCGGCTTCTCAGCCGGCAACGTGCATGTCATGGCGGGCGTCCCCTCGATCTTCGAGGCGATGCTCGCGGGCCTCCTGCCGCGGCTGACGGGCGGCGCGCCGGTCCTGTCGCAGTCGCTGCGCGTGGTGCGGGGAGAGGGCGACATCGCCTCCGCCCTCGGCGACCTCGCCGCCGCGAACCCGGAGGTCTCGATCGGCTCCTACCCGTTCTTCCGCGACGGGGTGCATGGCTCCAACATCGTGGTGCGGAGCCAGGACGGCACGGCCGTCGACCGCGTGATGGGAGAGCTTGTGCGCATGTTCCCGGAGGCCGGATGACCGGGATCGACCCGGTCCGGACCGCGCGCGCCATCGCCGCCACCTGGCCGCCGGAGGCGGTCCGCGATGTCGGCTCCTTCCGCGTGGCGCTGGGCGGTGGCGGCGGCAATCGCGTCACGGCCGCGCAGCTCATCGACACCGGCGGTGACGGCATCGGCGTCACCGCGGCCGAGGTCGCCGCCGTGGCCAAGGCCCAGCGCGCGGCGGGTCAGGCGGCGCTCTTCATGGTCTTCGGCTGGCAGGAGCCGCTCGCCACGCTGCTCGCCGATGCGGGCTATGCCCCGCGCGACGCCACGCTGATCCTCGCCGCCGGCGTCGCCGCCGTGGCCGAGGCGCCGCCGCCCGTCAGCTGCTTCGACATCTGGCCCCCTCTCGCGGTGCAGGAGGAGATCTGGGCCGAGGGCGGCATCGGCCCCGCGCGGCTCGCCGTCATGGCGCGGGCCGAGGGGCCGCGAACCTCGATCTTCGGGCGCATCGGAGACCGGCCCGCGGGCACCGCCTTCGTCGCGCTCGACGGGGGGGTCGCGATGCTCCACGCGCTCGAGGTCACGCCCCGGGCGCGGCGGCAGGGTCTCGCGCGCACCATGGTCCGCGCTGCGGCCCATTGGGCCGCGGGACAGGGCGCGACGACCTTCTCCGCGCTCGTCACCCGGAACAACGCCCCGGCGCTCGGGCTTTACGCTTCTCTGGGAATGGAAGCTGTGGGACAGTATCATTATCGCGCGCAATGAAACCGGCCGGAGGGGCATGAGGGGACGCATCCGCGCCATTGCCGCCCTCGCGGCCTTCGCGGCGCTTGCGCCGGGCGGCGCCCCGGCGCTGGAGATCGCCCTGCCGCCGGGCGGCGAGGCCGTCGAGACGCAGCCCCCCACCGCCGGCCGGCACGAGATCGCCACCGGCCCCTGGACGGGCGACACCGTGCCCACCATCCCGGCCTCGGGCCTCGTGCGCCGGACGACGTGGCAGGTGCCCGCCGAGGGCGAGGCGAGCGTCGCGACCGTCGCCGAGGCGCTCGAGACACAGCTCCGCGCGCAGGGTTACGAGATCGTCCTCTCCTGCCGGGACCGCGCTTGCGGCGGCTTCGATTTCCGCCACGCGCTCGACATGGGGCAGAGCCCGGAGATGCATGTCGACATCGGCAACTACCGCTACGTCTCGGCCACGCGCGGGGAGGGGGAGGCCGTCGCGCTGACCGTGTCGCAGGGCGGGACGACGCTCTATGTCAACGCGGCGCAGGTGGGCGGCGAGACCGCGCCGCAGGCGATCCCCGAGGCCGAACCGACCGAACCCGCCCCGGTGCAGGCCGCGCCGGCGATGACCGGCTCGCTGACCGAACGCCTGCTCGCGGAGGGTCACGTCCCCCTCGACGATCTCGGCTTCGGCACCGGAGCCTCCGGTCTCGACGGCGGCAGCTACGCCTCGCTCGACGAGCTCGCGCGCTTCCTCGCCGGGAACGCGGCGCGGCGCGTCGTGCTGGTGGGGCACACCGATACCGAAGGCGGGCTCGAGGCCAACATGGCGGTCAGCGAGGCGCGCGCCGTCTCGGTGCGGCGGTATCTCGTGGAGACGCTCGGCGTCGATGCGAGGCAGGTGCAGGCCGCGGGGATCGGCTATCTCGCGCCGCGCGCCACGAACCGGACCCCCGATGGCAGGGATGCCAACCGGAGGGTCGAGGTCGTGCTGCTTCAGTCCGAGTGACCGCCTACCAGTCGGCGGGGCCCTTGTCGCGGAACTGGTCCACGAGGAAGTCGATGAAGGCGCGGACCTTGGGCTGGATGAACCGGCCGGGCGGATAGACCGCGTAGATGCCGAGAACTTCCAGCGGAAGGTCGGGGATCGCGTCCTCGAGCAGGCCCTCGCGCATCGGCTCGGCATAGAGGAAGCTCGGCAGGTAGGCGATGCCCAGCCCGCCGATGGCCGCGTTCAGCAGCGACTGGCCATCGTTCACCGTCAGCCATCCGCCCGTCCGGACCTGGCGCTGCTCGCCCGAGGGGGCGGTGATCTTCCACACGTTGGTGGAGGAGCTGTTCGAGTAGTGCAGGAGCTTGTGATCGTTCAGATCGTCGATCCGCTTCGGCCGCCCGTAGGTCTGGAAATAGGCCGGCGAGGCGATCATGCGCTTCTGCGTCTCGCAGATCTTGCGCGCGCGGAGGCTCGAATCCTCCAGCTCGCCCACGCGGATCGCCATGTCGAAGCCTTCCGAGATCAACTCCACGTAGCGGTTGTTGAGTTCCATGTTCACCGTGATGTCCGGGTACTGGTGGAGGAACCGGCCGAGAATCGGCGAGACGTGGTTGACACCGAAATCGGTGGCGATGGCGACACGCAGCGTGCCGGAAGGGGCTGATTGCATTGCGGTCACCAGGGCATCGGCCTCGCCCGCGTCGTTCAGGACGCGACGGGCGCGGTCATAATAGGCAAGCCCGATCTCGGTCGGGCTGACACGGCGGGTGGTCCGGTTCAGAAGGCGTGCACCGAGCCGGGCCTCGAGGCTGGAAACGTGCTTGGACACGGCGGACTTGGAAATACCGAGCTTCTTTGCCGCGTCGGTGAAGCCGCCCTGGTCGACGACCGTGGCGAAGGCTTCCATTTCAGTCAAACGATCCATCGATGTACCTTCGTGATGCAAATCAGCCCGTCGCGGACGTTCGCTTTCAATTGGGGCGCCATTGGGGTCGGCGGTTGTTCAAAGCCGGGAATTTGCGCGGATCGTTCGTGGCGCAGCAACAGCCCTAACAACGCCGGAATGGGCTTGCGGGTTGCACCGCACAGGCTACCCTCGGGTGGATCGGGGTCTCTGGAGGGCCGGAAAATGGACCATTTGAAGGCACGCGCCGAACTGGCGGCGGCGTTCCGCTGGACCGCGCGCGAGAACATGCACGAGGGCGTCGCGAACCACTTCTCCTTCGCGGTGAACGACGAAGGCACGCGGTTCCTCATCAACCCGAGGAAGCACTTCAGCCGCATCCGCGCCGGCGACCTCTGGGTGGTGGATGCCGACGATCCCGACAGCGCGCAGGGCGAGGACGCGCCGGACCCGACCGCCTGGGGCCTGCACGCCAGCCTGCATCGCCATGTGCCGCACGCGCGGTGCGCGATGCACGTCCACTCGACCTATGCGACCGTCCTCGCCAGCCTCGCGGACAGCCGCCTGCCGCCGATCGACCAGTCCTCGGCGATGTTCTTCAACCGGCAGGTGGTGGACGAGAACTACGGCGGCCTCGCGCTGGAGGAGGAGGGGACGCGCTGCGCCCGGCTGTTCCAGGACCCATCGGTGCGCACCATGATCATGGGCAACCACGGCGTCCTGTTCATCGGCGAGACCATCGCCGAGACCTTCATGCGCATGTACTACTTCGAGCGTGCTGCACGGACCTACATCCTCGCGCTCCAGACCGGGCGCCCCCTGCGCGAGCTGTCGCCCGACGTGGCCGAGCTGACCGCCCGACAGCAGGAGGGCGACGCCCAGGCCGAGGCGGATTTCCTCCGCGGGATGCGCGAGGTGCTCGACGTGGAGGAGGCGGACTACGCCGCCTGAGCGCCCGTCCGGCGCATCACGATCAGCCGGTACTCGTGCTCGCGGGCGAACTTCTCCGACCGTCCCGTCCGGCGCCCGAGCTTGTCGAGCGTGCGCCCGAACGCCTTCTCCAGCGCCCAGGCCCGCCAGGGGTAGTCCTGCCTGAGCTGCGCGCGGAAGCGTTGCACGAAGGGGGCGACCTTCTCGTTCTTGAGGTATTCGTGGATCACGAAGGTGGGCGTTATGGCGTCCGTCATGTCGTCGTCCGACAGCACCTCGAACGCGCCCTGCCGCGCGACCTCGGCGAGGAAGGCGGCGTGCGTGCCCCGCGTGCCGTCGCGATGCTCCCGCCCCGGGCGGCGGAAGTAGTCGAAGATCACGACGCCCTTCTCCGCGTAGCGCGCCGACTGGCGGAGCGCGGCCGCGAGGTCGATGTAGTGGAAGCTCTCGGCGAAGAGGCAGAGGTCGTAGCGATCCTCCGTCTCGAAGCGCTCGAAATAGGCGTCGGTGACGGGCGTGCCCGGAGGCAGCTTGGCGCGCGCCATCTCGTTCATCTGCGCCGAGGGCGAGACGCAGGCGACCGCGAACCCCCGTTCGATCAGCGCGCGCGCATTCGCCCCGGTGCCCGAGCCCACGTCGAGGATGCGCGCGACGCCGCCGGGCACGGTGCCGATCGCCTCCGCGAGCTTCTCCAGATACGCCTGCTGCGC
Source organism: Roseicyclus sp. (assembly GCF_052168335.1). Classification (GTDB taxonomy): domain Bacteria; phylum Pseudomonadota; class Alphaproteobacteria; order Rhodobacterales; family Rhodobacteraceae; genus Roseibacterium. The sequence continues at coordinate 11,437 of NZ_JBQLZP010000345.1, forward strand.
CGCGCCCACGGCCTGCGCCGACAGCACCTCCGGCACGCCGTCGGGAAAATAGCCGTAATGCGCGTAGCCATGCCCGAACATCACCTCGGACATGAGCGCGGTCGCGTCGAGTTCCACGGACTTCAGCTTCATGGAAAGCCCAATAGACGAGGGCCGCGACAGCGCCAAGCGTCCTTCGCGCATCGACAGACTTGACCGGCCGGTCGGCTTTGCAACAAGCTCCGCCGCGAGGGAGGGCCGCCATGACGCCAGAGGAACGCGCGCGCCGCTCGGCCGAGGCCATGTGGGCCGGGGACCGGGCGTCGAAATGGGTCGGGATGCGGCTCGACACGGTGGGGCCGGGTTTCGCCCGCATGTCGCTCGATGTGCGGGACGAGCACCTGAACGGCCATGGCATCTGCCACGGCGGCGTGATCTTCGCGCTCGCCGATTCGGCCTTCGCCTTTGCCTGCAACTCGCACAACCGCGTGGCGGTCGCGCAGCACAACACGATCAGCTACCTCAGCCCGGGCCGCGGCGGCGAGACCCTGACCGCCGAGGCGCGCGAGGTGTCCCTGACCGGCCGCTCGGGCCTCACGGACGTGACCGTGACGGGCGGCGACGGGCGCGTGGTGGCGTTGTTCCGGGGCGCCTCGCGGCAGATCGCGGGCAGTCATTTCGCCGAGGACGGGGAGGCGACCGATGCGTGACCTGACGCCGCGCAAGACCGATCTCGACCCGATCGAGATCGCCAGCCGCGACGAGATCGCCGCGCTCCAGCTCGACCGCCTGCGCTGGTCGCTGCGGCACGCCTACGAGAACGTGGCCCACTACCGCCGCGCCTTCGACGGCCGGGGCGTCCACCCCGACGACCTGCGGCAGCTGTCGGACCTCGCGAAGTTCCCCTTCACCGTGAAGCAGGACCTGCGCGACAACTACCCGTTCGGGATGTTCGCCGTCCCGCGCGAACGGATCGCGCGCGTCCATGCCTCCTCCGGCACCACGGGGCGGCCCACGGTTGTCGGCTACACCGCCCGCGACATCGACACCTGGGCCACGGTCGTCGCCCGCTCGATGCGCGCGGCCGGCACGCGGCCCGGCGACGTGGTCCACGTGGCCTACGGCTACGGCCTCTTCACCGGCGGGCTCGGCGCGCATTACGGCGCGGAGAAGCTCGGCTGCACGGTCGTTCCCGTCTCGGGCGGCATGACGTCCCGGCAGGTGCAGCTGATCGAGGATTTCGGCGCCTCGACGATCATGGTGACGCCCTCCTACGCGCTGTCGATCCTCGACGAATACCGCGAGCAGGGCCGCGACCCGCGCGAAAGCCCTCTCACGGTCGGCATCTTCGGGGCCGAGCCCTGGACCAACGCCATGCGGCTCGAGATCGAGCAGGCCTTCGACATGCACGCGGTCGACATCTACGGCCTCTCCGAGGTCATGGGGCCCGGCGTCGCCAACGAGTGCGTCGAGACGAAGGACGGCCTCCACATCTGGGAGGATCACTTCTACCCCGAAGTGATCGACCCCGCGACCGGCGAAGTCCTGCCCGACGGCGAGATGGGCGAACTGGTCTTCACCTCGCTGACGAAGGAGGCCTTCCCGATCATCCGCTACCGCACCCGCGACCTCACCCGCCTCTTGCCCGGCACGGCGCGGTCGATGCGGCGGATGGAGAAGGTGACGGGCCGCTCGGACGACATGAT
>NZ_JBQLZP010000346.1:0-5129 GCF_052168335.1 Roseicyclus sp.
CGGCCCGGAGGGCCAGGGGGCCCTACGGGGCCGGAGGGCCTGAGGATGCCCCGCGGCCCGGAGGGCCAGGGGCGCCTACGGGGCCGGAAGGCATGACGATGCGCCTCGGCCGGGCGACCGGATGAGGGTGGAACGGACGAAGGACGGGACCATGCGCGACGCAACGAACGGATACAGGACACCCGCCCGCCTCCTGCACTGGGGGATGGCGATCCTGGTGTTCGCGACGGTCCCTGCGGGCTTCGTGATGGTGCAGGAGGGGCTCGACCGGGCGACGCAGAACGCGCTCTTCATCTTCCACAAGAACGTGGGCGTCCTGCTGCTCCTGCTCATCCTCGTGCGGCTGGCCTATCGCGCGACCCATCCCGCGCCGCCGCTGCCGCCGGGCCTGCCCCGCTGGCAGGCGCTCGCCGCGCGGGGGACGCATGTGGCGCTCTACGCGCTGCTCCTCGTGATGCCGATCGCGGGCTACGTGCGCGTCAGGGCGGGCGGCTTCCCGATCGAGGCGCTCGACGCGATGGGGGCGCCCTCGCTGGTGCCGCGCTCGGACGCGCTGGCCGAGGTGGCGAAGACCGTCCACTTCTACGGCGCGCTCGCCATCGCGGCGGTGATCGCGCTCCATGTGGGTGCCGCCCTCCAGCACGGCATCGTGCGGAAAGATGGCGTCTTTTCGCGCATGTGGCCGCCTGTCGCCGGTCGGAGGGGCTGAGCGGGGTTGCCTCGGCGGGCGGGGGCGATACCTCTGCCGCGTCAGTGACCGGCGCCCGCGCCGGACCATGCCAGCGCCCCAGGGGCCGGAGACGTCATGTCGCTCGCCGAGAACCTGCCCAGGCCCGCCGCCCTGCGGGACCGCGCCGCCCGTGCGACGGGCCTGGGCGCGCGCGGCGTCTTCTTCGGCCTGAGCGCCGCGCTGACCCTCGGCATCCTCGCCGTCTTCGCCGTGTCGCTGGCGGAATGGACCCCCGCGGCCGTCCTCGCCCTGCTCCTGCTGGCGCTGTCGGCCTTCTGGGTCTCCGGCGGAGCGGTCACGGCGCTCCTCGGTCTACTCGCGCCGCAGCGCCTCTCCGCCGCGCCGCCCGCCGGCTGGGTTCCGTCGGGCCGGACGGCGATCCTCGTGACGCTCTGCGGCGAGGACGCGCGGCCGCTGGCCGGGCATCTGGGCGCCCTGCGCGCCGGGCTCGACGCCAAGGGCCTCGGGGAGGGCGCCGAGATCTTCGTCCTCTCCGACACCTCCGGGGCGGAGCGGATCGCGGCCCAAGCGGCGGCGCTTCACGACATCGTGAGCGGCGGGGCGGTCGTCTATCGGCGGGGGGCGCGCAACACCGGCCGGAAGCCCGGCAACATCGCCGACTGGCTCGCGCGGCACGGTGAGGCTTTCGCCTACATGATGACGCTCGACGCCGACAGCCGGATGTCGGCCGACCGCATCCGCGCGCTGATCCACCGGATCGAGACGCGGCCCCGGACGGGGCTCGTCCAGGCCGGGATCGGGCTCGTGCCGGGGCGGAGCCGCTTCGGGCGGCACCAGCGCATCTCCGCGCGGCTGCTCTCGCCGGGCTTCGGGCGGGGCTTCGCGGCGTGGAGCGGGCCGAGCGGGAACTACTGGGGCCACAACGCGATCATGCGGGTGGAGGCCTTCCGCGCGGCGGCGGCGCTGCCGGTCCTGCCCGGGCGCGCGCCGTTCGGCGGTCCGCTCCTCAGCCACGACTTCATCGAGGCGGCGTGGATCCGGCGCGCGGGATGGGCGGTCGAGCTCGACCCCGACCCGCGCGGCAGCGCCGAGGACGCGCCCCAGACGCTGGCGGCCTTTCACCGCCGCGACCGCCGCTGGTGCCAGGGCAACCTCCAGCACCTGCGCCTGCTGGCCGCGCCCGGCCTCGACCCGGTGAGCCGCTTCCACCTCGTCTCGGGCGTCATGAGCTATCTCGCCGCGCCCGCCTGGCTGGTCCTCGTGGGGCTCGTGGCCTCGGGGGCGGTGAGCGTGACGGGGGCGGCGCCCTACGCCGCGGTGGCGCTCGTCCTCGTTCTGCCGAAACTCTGCGCGCTGGCGGGGCTCTGGCGGCGAGCCCGGACGGCCGGACGGCGCGCGGTCGCGCTGAAGGCGTCCGTGGCGGAGCTTCTCGTCTCGAGCCTCATCGCGCCGCTCGTCATGGTGCGCCAGGCGGGGGCGGTTGCCTCGGTCTGCGCGGGGCGCGACTGCGGCTGGCGGCCGGGCGAGGCGGCGCGCGCGCGCCTGCCGCGCGGTGCGGGCGAGGCGGCGATGGGCGCGGGGCTCGCGGGCCTCGGCATCGTCGCGGGCGGCGTGTCGGCGCTCTGGCTCGCGCCCGTGGTCCTGCCGCTTCTCGGCGCGCCGCTGATCCTGCGGGCGCTCGACGCCGGCGCGGCATGAGACGGCGGAGCCTCCTGGCCGGGGCGGCGGCGCTGGTGGCCGCGCCCGTGCTCAGGCTGTCGGCCGCGCCCGAGGCCTCGCTCCTCGACACCGCGCGCCGCCTCGCCGCCACGCCATACGCCGCCCCCTCGGGCATCCTGCCGCCGCCCTTCGCGGGGCTCGACTACGACGCCTATCGCGGCATCCGACCGTTGCCGGGGCAGGCGGCGCTCCTGCCGCTCGGCGGCGATTTCGCGGTCGACCTCCTGCCCCCGGGCCTGTTCTTCCCCGATCCCGTGCGGGTCGAGATCGCGGGCCCGGGCGGCTTCCGCGAGGTTCCCTTCGCGCCCGCGCTCTTCGACTTCGACCCACGCTACTTCGGCGACATCCCCGCCGAGGCGCCGGGGGCCGGGTTCTCGGGCCTGAGGCTCCGCCACCCGCTGAACGCGGCGGGCGAGCTGAACGAGTTTCTCGTCGTGCAGGGGGCGAGCTACTTCCGCGCCATCGGCCGGGCGATGGTCTACGGCCTCTCGGCGCGCGCCGTCGCGCTCGGCACCGGGGGGGCGGGGCCGGAGGAGTTCCCGCGCTTCACGCGGCTGAGGCTCCACGCGCCCGAGGGCGGCGTCGTGCGCATGGAGGCGGTGATCGACAGCCCCGCGCTGGCCGGCCATCTCGACATGGTCGTGCGGCCGGGGGCGGAGACGGCGATGGACGTCGCCGTCACGCTCCTGCCGCGCCGGGAGATCGCGGAGATCGGCGTGGCGCCGCTGACCTCGATGTATCTCAAGGGGCCGCTGCGCGCCGCGGTCTCCGACGACTTCCGCCCGCGCGTCCATGACAGCGACCTCCTCTACATGGAGAACGGCGCCGGCGAGCGGCTGTGGCGCCCCATCGCGAACCCCGCGCGGGTCGAGACCTCGGCCTTCGCGGACGAGGCGCCCGCGCTCTTCGGTCTCTGGCAGACGGCGCGGGACTTCGCGGATTTCGAGGACACCGAGGCGCTCTACCACGCAAGGCCCAACGCCCTCGTCCGGCCCTCGGGCGACTGGGGGCGCGGCGCGGTGATGCTGGTGGAGATCCCCACGGGCGACGAGTTCATGGACAATGTCGTGGCCTTCTGGCGGCCCGAGGCGCCGCTCGGCGCGGGGAGCGAGCACCGCTTCGACTATTCCCTGACCTGGACGCTGGCCGAGCCGCCCTCGGGGGCGGCGCCGCGCATCCTCCAGAGCCGCAGCGGGCGCGAGCACGACCGCCCCGGAACGCGACGCTACGTGATCGACGTGGACGGGGCCGCCGGGACGCTCGCGGCCGACGTGACGGCGGGCGACGGGGCGGAGGCGACGGGTCTCGCGCTCTTCGACCTGCCCGGGGGGCGCGGCGCGCGGGTGACGTTCCTGCTGACCCCCGGTGACCGGGACGCCGTGGAAGTGCGGCTGTCGCTGGCGCGCACGGGCGCGCCGCCCTCCGTCTGGCTCCACCGCTGGACGCGCACGCGCGACGGCGGGGTCTGACGGGCGGATCCGGCGCGCCCACGGTCGGGCCGGGGGGCGGATTTGCCGGCAAATCCGGGCCGGAAATGCCGGCATTTCCGGCACCCGGCGGAGGGCGCGGATCAGGCAAGCTCCACCCGCGCCATCAGCGGGCGGTGGTCCGAGGCCATGCGTATGCCCGCGCCGTCGAGGACGCGCGCCTCGGTCACGCGGCCGGGGGGCGTCGCGAGGATGCGGTCGAGCGGCAGGACCGGCCGCGCCATCGGGAAGGTGGCGGGCGCGGGCCCGCGGAAGCGCGCGCCGAGGACCCGGGGCGACAGGGCCAGCCCGCCCCAGGGCCGCCATTCGTTGAGGTCGCCGCAGAGGATCGCGGGCCGCGCGCCGCGGCGGAAAAGGTGCTGGCCGAGCGTCCGCATCTGCGCCACGCGGAGCGGCTGGGACAGCGACAGGTGGGTGCCGATGAGGCGGAGCGGCAGGCCGTCGCGCTCGGCGTCGACGACGACCGCGCCCCGGTGGCAGCGCCCCGGCAGGTCGAGGAGGACCACGTCCTCGATGCGGAAGGAGGGGTGGAGGAAGAGGACCACGCCGAGAAACCCGTGGCTCTCGGCGCCCCAGCGGCGGGTCTCCTCGGCGTGGACATGGGCGAGGCCGGTGCCCGCCTCGATGCCCGCGATGTCGAGAAAGCCGCGGTGAGGCGGGGTCTCCTCGTCGGCCTCCTGCAACACGAGAACCTCGGTTCCCGGCAGGCAGACCTCGGCAAGGAGCACGTCGCGGCTGCGGGCGGGATCGACCACGCCGTCATTGCCGCGGCCGCGGTGGATGTTCCAGCTGACGCAGGAAAACTCGGTTCTGCCTCGGGTCATCGCGCGGCCTCGCCGGAGACGGGTCCGCCAGACTTAGGCACTGCGGAGGGACTGGCAATAGCCTGCGCGGCTGGTGGGCCGGAGGTGCGGGCGTCCCGCACGGGGCGACGGACCGTCTGCGCGCATGGGCGGGCGCAGGCGATCCCTGGCGATGCGGCCGGGGGGGCGCTGTGGCGAGCTGCCGGAGGCCGTGCGGCCCGCGGATGCCATCTTGGCGGACCCGCGTCGCGCGCTCGGGGCGCGTCCCGGCGCGCGAGACCGGGATGCCTTGCGCGATCCGGGAGGCCGTCGTGGTCGGGGCAGGGCGTTCCGATGTCGGAGAAACTCTGGCCGGAGGCGGGTCGGAGGGGTGCCCGTGCGGTTGCTCCCGACGCTCCGGGGGCGCAGCGCGCCGGACCTCCCCGCCGC